>JAJWOH010000056.1:0-21038 GCA_021635485.1 Segatella copri
ACGCACCGTTTTTGCAGATAACTGTGTGGCAGTAGTCTTCCTGCTCGCCGTTATCTTGAACCTCGTGTTGCCGAAGAATCTGGATAAGGCATAATCGCAGCTCGCCCTGAAAGGGCAGAAGCTCCTAGCCCAGGGTAACACCCTGGGGATATGATGATTTTAACAACCTCGCCCTGTAAGGGCAAAAGCTTTGATTATGTGAAGCTTTTGCCCTTACAGGGCGACATTTTTGTTTGTATGTTAACCCAGGGTGTTACCCTGGGCTAGGAGCTTCTGCCCTTTCAGGGCGTGTGGCGAAGAAGAAGAGAATTCTTCACTCTTCCCTTTATTGTCCTCCCAGTCTTTCGAAGAAGGTGATGATTTCTTCGAAGGTCTTGAATTCATCGCTGCCGTATTCTATCGCCGTACCCATGAAACCATCGCATGGGCGAGGGTCGATGAAGTAATCGCCGTAGAGCAGGTTCTTCTGGTTACAGAAGATGATGTGGTTGTAGGCTGGGGTAGAGAGATGTTCCTCCACCCAGGTCTGTACCTTCGCCATGTATTCATGGTCGTTGGTTGGTGCTTGGGCTACGATGTATACATTATAATGTTCTATCAGCATTTCGTAAGCCTTGTGCATCGAACTGGTTGCCTTCATGTAACTGTCGTGCAGGGCATCGAAGTCGATGTATACGATAGGGCGCTCCTTGCCGTTCTGCTTGTCGTCAATCCAGCGGATTACCGGACAGAGATAGTGGAATGCTACCTTGTCGATGAGGCGGTGCTCGCCATGGAATGGGATGGCGAGCGGATAGTGCTCATGGAAGAGGTCGAAGGTATGAACCACTGGGTCTTCATCTCCGAAGAGACCATAAACACGCTCCTGTTCCTCGGGAGTGATATCCTGGAAACAGCGCTCGGTAAAGTCGCGGTATTCCTTGATGAGTCCCTTGGTAACCATCAGTTCGTTCACTCCGTCCTTTCTCGGGTTCTGGAATTCCTGCTTGCCGGTCATGCTGCTCATCGTGTTGCCCATTTCGAAGGCTGGGTTTACGAGGATGCGGTCGAATCCTTTCAGCAGTTCGGTATACATGCCTCCCATCGAAGTACCGATGATGAGGTCGGGCTTCTCAGTCTCCGCCATCTTCTGCAGCATCTCTATGCCCTCTTCCGGATGTACCGGGATGTCTTCAGCCACGAGGGTAGCATTCGGCATCAGTTCCTGCAACATCTTTACGGTGCCGCTCTGTGCAGAAGAGAGGAAACCGTGAACATACATGATTTTCTTGCCCGCCATGAGGTCGGGGAATTGTTTGATATATGGATTCATATTCTTATAGTTTAATGTACTGCTATTTCCTTAAGCGATTTGTACTTAGTTTGTAGTGCAAAGATACTAAAATTATAAATACGCATATAATAAAGGTATTTATAATTATTGATAATTAACCATTGGAGGTCATTAAAAAAAAGAGAACCACCCATCGCTGGCAGTCCTCTTTCATTATTCTTCTATTTTATCGTTGAAATAATTGCTCAAGAGTTATCAGGTGATTGATGATGCTTGCATGCATATTGGAACTAAGCCCCATTGTTGTCACCAAAACAGTTTGTATTGAGCGAGTCTTGTTATGCATCTTGCTATTTGCGAAAGCGTCTATCTTGTGACGTATATTCTCCTCGACATCTTGTGTGATAGTAAAATTACCTGTTGAAAATTTCATTTCGCAGAGATAATCTGTTTGAGTACTTTTACTCTCCATGACTAAATCTATTTGAGCACCTTTTCCGTCTTCAGCTTTCCCACACCAACTGTAGTTTCTTTCAACCGAATGGATACGTAGAGTGTCTTGTATGTTTTGCAGATGCTCTATGCTCAAAAGTTCAAACGTATCTCCAGCCCATGTGTAGAATGTGGCTGTCCCATGGATAGCGTTCCATCCTCCTTGTTTGACTTGTTTGCCATGAACAAATCTCAGATAGAATAGAGAAAAGAAATCTTTTAGCTGATATACGGTTTCGACTCTTTCCTTTCCATAGCGGGGATACTCTCTCGTAATTCCTGATTCTCTCAGGTTGTCAAGTAGCTTTGTCAGGGTACCTCCAGTTTTGATACCTGTAGCCTTGGAAAGCTCTGATTGAGTCATTCCATAGAACTTACTGCCAATAGCTTTGACGATGTCGACGTATTTTTCTTTGCTGGAATAAAGTCCTGTATAAACATCTTTGAATTCCTGATGAATTAATTCGTCTGCAAAGAATATGCTGTCTATGTTGTCTGTCATTGTTCTGTCGTTGCGGAGCTTATCCAGATAATAGGGTATTCCACCTATAGCCATATAACTCACGCACATTTCATAGCGTGAGAGATGAAAACCATTTTTCTTGTAGTACTTTTCGCATTCTGCTAGAGTGAAAGGGAATAGTTTGATGGTTTCCGTGAGTCTTCCATGCAGACCTCCATAGTCATGTATCACATTATCAAGCATCCAACTTGTAGCCGATCCACAGACAATGAGTATAATATTTCGTTCACTGTCTGCCCATGAATTCCAAAAATATCCCAGTTCTGCTATCATTTCCGATGATTGCGGTCCTGCAAGCCATGGAAGTTCATCGATAAAGATGATTTTCCTTCTGTTTCTTTTTCCTTCCAGAACTTTTCTCAAAAGTAAAAATGCCTCTCTCCAACAAGTGGGTTTCGACTCCTTTGTCGATAATCCTGCAATCACTAGCGAATCATAGAAATGCGCAAGTTGAAGTTGACGGTAAGACTCATAGTCCTTGTCTCCGTCTTTAATATAAGTACCTACTGCTTTGAAGAGAATCTTCTTTCCAAAGCATTCGCTTACGAGATAAGATTTGCCTACTCTTCGACGGCCATAAATGGCTACAAGTTCAGATTTCTTTGACTTGTATATTCTATCGAGTATATTTATCTCTTTATTTCTTCCTATGATATTTGCGTAACTCATTGTAAGATAGTTTTATAATGTTGGTTGCAAAGATACGTTTTTTTTAGGATAACACCAAGAAAACTACTTAGAAAATCAGCGAAAACGATTGAATTTTCTTGCTTTTCGCTGATTTTCTAGAAAAGAATAACACTTTTCTTATAGGTTTTGCTTTTCTCGGCGAGGGTGGCATCGTCATAATAGATGAAACCTTGCAACCAGTAGGTATAAATGTCCATGTTTTATGCGCTCATGACGAGAGGAGAGTTCTCGTTGACCGTGACTCCTTGCTCTTGCACGATGATTTCTGCTGCAAAATTACGCTAAATTGCAGACAAAACAAAATTATTGGGCGATAAACTTCCGTGTTTGCGAAAAAAGTAGTAATTTTGCACCCAATAACCATATTAAAGTTCAAGTCATAATGGATTTACTGAAAGAAAGAATTATGCAGGAGGGCAGATGCTTTCCTGGTGGAATCTTAAAAGTAGACAGCTTTGTAAACCATCAGATGGACCCTATTCTGATGATGGACTTAGCTAAGGAATTCGTGCGCCTTTTCAAGGACATCAAGTACAACAAGATTGTTACTATTGAGGCTTCGGGCATCGCGCCTGCCATCATGGTAGGTTATCTGACCAATCTTCCTGTTGTATTTGTGAAGAAAAAGCAGCCTAAGACTATGGAGGGTATGATTACCTCTGTGGTTCACTCTTTTACAAAGGACCGCGATTATACGGTTTGTGTGAGCAACAGTTATCTTACTCCTGAGGACCATGTTATCTTTATCGATGACTTCCTTGCCAATGGTAATGCGTCTAAGGGTGTGATGGACCTTTGCGAGAAGGCTGGTGCCAAGATTGAGGCGATGGGTTTCATCATCGAGAAGGCTTTCCAGCATGGTGGTGACTTCCTGCGCAAGGAGGGAATCCGTTATGAGGCGCTCGCTACCGTAGAGAGCCTGGACGATTGCAAGATTGTCTTGAAGTAAAACATCTTATTATATATATTAAAAGCCGCCTGTAATAGGGCGGCTTTTTTATTTGATAATGTCGGCAGCATAGATTCCCATCGCCTTGTAGCCTGCAGGATTCGGGTGGAGCCAGTCGTTGCTGGCATATTCCCGCTTCATCCTTCTGTCATCATTCGGGTCTTGAAGCAGCTTGGCGAAGTCTAGAATGCCATCTGCTTTCTTTGCCTGACTTCGAATCCAGTCGTTTACATAGAGTCGGGCTGCTTCGTGGAAATGGCTGTAGTAGCCGGCACCCTTGAAAGGCGTGATGGTGCCCAGATAAACTTTCATCTTCCGGGCCTTCGCCTTCCTCATCATTCCCTGTATGCTCTCTATAATCTGGCGGGCTACCGTCTCGCTGTTGCCGCTCTTGGCAGCACCTATGTCGTTGATGCCTTCAAAGATAATTACCTTCTTTACGCCGCTCTGCATCAGAATGTCTCGGTCGAAGCGTTCCTTGGCGAGTGCCCCGAAACCGCCCGGCACGGTTACGCGGTTGTTGCCGATGCCCAGGTTCAGTACACCCTGGTTGGTTATCTTATGTTTCAGCTGCAGCATCTCCGACATAACATCCGGCCACCGGTTCTGGGCATTATCCGTAGAACATTTGCCGTCGGTGATGGAGTTGCCCATGATGGCGATGGCGCTCATGTTGGTGCTCATCGTATACACATCGATACCGCTGATGTTGTACCAGTGGTTCTCGCGGAAAGCCTTTTCGAAGTTGGAGTGGGCATTGGTTACTCCCTTCATGATATAAGAGGTGGTACGTGAGCCCATGTGAACGGTAGGCACATCGGGAGCCGAGGTGTAGTTTATGGTGATGGCTACGCGCTCCAGATTCTTGAGATTGAACTTCAGGGCATCGCTCACTATCTGTCTGCCGGCAGGGATAGTAGCCTTGTAGCTGTTGCCGAACTTGAAGTATTGAGCCGATTTGGCATCAATCTTGAAGGAGTCTTTGGCGTGGGCGATATAGATGGAGCGTATCACTACGGGTTGCATCGAGTAGATATTGCTCAGTTTCAGTCTTATCACGTCGCCTCCCACGCTTACCTTTACTATCTGGCGAACCGAACGGTTTGTCATGTTGTTATTATAGGGCATAAACGCTTTCACCACAGTCTGCGGTGCCGTAGCCCAAGTTCCAATCCATGTTTGTGCCGCCATCTGTAGTGTGTATGTGCAGATGAAGCATAGTATCATTATAAATCTTTTCACCTTGTTGTATTTTTTAATTATAATCCTTGCGCCCGATGAGCCGTCTCGTTATGCATTATCTCATAAAAAGGGTCGATGCCATAAGAGGCACCGACCAATTCTGTTTATAATGATTTGATATTTTCTTCCGATAGCCCTGTGAATTGCATGATTTGCTCTATAGGCAGACCAGCTTGACGCATTTTTAGAGCGATGGCATTTTTTTCTTCAGTTTTACCTTCTGCTCTACCTTCTGCATGCCCTTCTAATCTAGCGTTTCCAAGAACGTCATTTTGAATCATGATGGCATTGACATGTTCATCGTAGGCGTGCCGTTCGGCATTCGACATAGAGTAGTATTTCAGCTTCTCGCGAGCTTCTTGCAATCCTGGTGCTTTCGTGTCAGGATTGATGACTCCGTTTTTGAGGTAATCAACCCATTCCTCCAATGGAGACTTGGCAACCTTGTTGAACTCATTTACGCGCACTAGCATATAGGTTGGGAATATTTCGGCAGGCGACTTTCTCACGATTGTATCTTTCTCCTTGGTACTGATGATGAGTTGGTCTTGCGTATGCAGGCCGATAAAATTGTTTTGTCCTACATAGATATAGTCCGACCCTTTGCCAAGGTCAAAATAAAGTATACTAATGGAATATACCTTTTTTACTTCTTTGTAGGTGTTGCCGAGATTGATATGCTCGGTAATAGCCTTTGCCACCCCATAGAGTACGCGCTCCAGATAATACAGCTCACTTGTGTTCTGTATCTCCACGATGATGATGTCCCCTTTGCTATTTTTCGCCTTGATGTCAACTCTGTTAAACTTGTCGTCGGCTTCCTGTTGATTACCCTCGCTTTCCAATATGTCGATAATCTTGATAGGCTCACCGATAAACACAGTAAGGAATCCCTCAAGTACTCCAAAGTTAGCCTTCTGACGAAGCAATCGTTTGATTGCCCAATCGAATCGAATGTATTTATCTTTTAGCTCTTCCATATAGATTTCCTCCTAAAATTAATATTCGGTTGCAAAGTTACGCTTTTCTTTTGAAAGAAACAAGAATTTTTGGGAAAATGTTTGAGTTGTAAAACTACTATTGTACTGTCAATGAGTTTATACTTGTACAACAGTAGGCTTATGGTTGTACAACTAAAGGGTATACAGTCGTACGACTAAAGAGTGTGTAGTTGTATGATAAAGAGGTGTTGTCACTAGGCTCGGCAGACCTGCTGACTGCAGTCGGCAGAGCTGCTGACTAGGCTCAGCAGAGCTGCCGATCCTAGTGGGAATCTTCAAGAAGCAGTCTGCTTGAACCTCAGATACAATCTCTCTGAACCTCAGATACAGACTCCTTAAACCTCCTAATCTATATCTTTGACCCAGCGCAGTCGTATCCTTGTGCCAGATGAGCCGTCTCGTTACGCTTATTCAGCCGCATTATTATGCTTGCTCAGCCACCTTGTTGAATTCGCGCAGCTGGTAGGCACACCTTTTTAGTATAATAAATCTAAAAATTTTTGGTTAGAACTCTACTTTCACATATCTTTGCACTTAAAAAAAGTGGCACATGTGCCATAAATTTTAAGTAGAGGCATAAATCGAAACAATAACCTAAATCTATAACGGCACCTATAACTGCTGGAGTTTTTATAGAAGAATTAAAATGGAATATACCAAAGATCTTTTCGAAAAATTACGTCGGAACGTATCTGTAGCTACGTTGGGACGTAGGAAATACTACGTCGGGACGTAATTTTTGCTGCATCGTGTTAGAAGTTTTTCGGGAAAAGTTTTGGAGATTAGGAGATAAAGTATTATCTTTGCCATCAGATTCAAAAACGAATAATCAAACTGAGTTATGATAGTAAGACCAAAGCGCATTTATCGCAAGCGCATACCATACGGCATGCAGAATTTTGAGGATGTCATAAAAGAGGATTGTTACTATGTGGACAAGACTCCTTTCATAGAGCAAATAGAAGAATCCAACAAGTATTTCTTCTTCATTCGCCCTCGCCGTTTCGGCAAGACACTTACCCTCTCCATGCTAGAGAATTACTATGACATCAACAAGAAAGACAAGTTTGATGAAATCTTTGGCAAGCTATACATCGGGCAGAATCCTACACCAGAGCATAATACATATCTCATCATCCACCTCAATTTTGCCGAGGTGGCAGCAGGATTGGATGATTATAAGGATGGACTGGACAACCATTGTCGCCTTGTATTCAATTTCTTTTGTGACATCTATGCACATATTCTTCCTGCCAATACCAAGGAAGGAATGGAAAAGTTAACAGATGCAGTATCTCAACTGAGATTTCTTTGCCAGAAATGCCAGGAGGTGGGAAAGAAGATTTATCTCTTCATCGATGAGTACGACAACTTCACCAACATGATTCTCGCCCATGAGGAGCATCTTATGAGGTATCGCAACCAGACCCACGGAGAGGGATACTTGCGCCAGTTCTTCAACACCATCAAGGGTGCGGCTGGCAATACTCTGGGCAGAGTGTTCGTCACGGGAGTAAGCCCTGTGACCATGGACGACCTGACCAGCGGATTCAACATCGGAACCAACTACTCGCTAAGCCCAAAATTCAATGAGATGACGGGCTTCACGGAAGAAGAAGTGAGAGAGATGCTGGATTATTACCGCAGCGTCCTGCCGTTCAATCACACCACCGATGAGCTGATCAAGGTGATGAAGCCTTGGTACGACAACTATTGCTTTGCCGTCAAGAGCTATGGCAAGACCACGATGTACAACTCCGTGATGGTACTCAATTTCATTAGCAACTATATAGATAATGAGTACGACATCCCCGACTCCATGGTAGAGACCAACATCCGTATCGACTATGACAAGTTGCGAATGCTCATCCGCCACGACAAGGAGTTCGCCCACGATGCCAGCATCATCCAGCAGTTGGTAACCCAGGGATTCGTGATAGGCACGCTCAACGAGAACTTCCCTGCCGAGCGAATCAACGACCCAGACAACTTCCTCAGCCTGCTGTTCTATTTCGGCATGGTGACGATAGACGGAACATACAAGGGTGAGACCAAGTTCATCGTCCCGAATGAGGTGGTGCGAGACCAGATGTACACCTACCTGCTCGACACCTACAAGGAGAACGACTTGGTATATGATAGATATAGCAAGGGTAAACTGGAGAGCAAACTGGCATACGATGGACAATTCAAGCCATACTTTGAGTATATCGCCGACTGCCTGAAGAAGTACTCCTCCCAGCGAGACAAGCAGAAGGGAGAGGCTTTCGTTCATGGCTTCACCTTGGCGATGACAAGCCAGAACAAGTTCTATCGCCCTATCTCTGAGATGGACAATGACGGCGGCTATGCCGACATTTTCCTCTCTCCGCTCTGTGACATCTACAAGGACATGGTAGATTCATATATCATCGAGTTGAAATATTGCAAGAGCCAAACCACAGATGAGCAAGTAAAAAAGCTCTTCGAGGAGGCTTCAGCTCAAATCTCTCGCTATGCGGACAGTGATATGGTCAGAGAGGCAGTAAAGACTACAAAGCTCCACAAGCTGGTGGTTATCTACCGCGGAGCGGAAATGGTGGCTTGCGAGGAAATATAAAACTATTTCACAGGTCGAAAATGTTTGAGAGAGATAAAAAGAAAAAGGTGTACCCCTTTGCCCATTGTGTTGAGCAATAAGGATACACCTTAATTATATATTCTTATGAGAGTAAGAGATTACTCACCATATTTGTCATTCTGCTTGATATTAGGGTTTGCATTGATTTCGCTCTGAGGAATAGCAGAAATTGCTTTGTAATAGTCACGATCAAAAGACATTTCCTCAGGGTTCAAAATCTGGTGCCAACCTTGATCAGCTTCGCTAGTATAACGAACAATCTTCTCATTGCGACGGAGGCAATCGAAGTAACGATGGCCTTCACCAACTAATTCCTTACGACGCTCGATAGAGATTCGTTCTGCAGTGATGTTTTCTGCTGTTACAAGCTTAGATTCATCAGAGGTACGATTCTCAATAATTGCATTGAGATACTCAGCTGCCTTTGTCTTGTTACCAAGATTAAAAGCACACTCAGCAGCTGTTAAATATACCTCAGAAAGACGCATCATAGGTACATTAGAATAACGTGGATCACCATTTACTGCAGGAATTTTGTTCAACCAAACTTTGTTGTCGCCATAAACTTTCTTGTTATTTGAATTCAGAGATGTCAAGAATACGTTATTGCGAACATCCTTTGGATCTGAAGATAACATATCTACAAAACTCTTAGTAGCAACAACATCACTATATCCTACATGGTCATCACTATTCTCGTTGTACAGATAGCCTATACCATTACGGTCTGTCCAGTCATTATTGTCATTAATCAGAATTTCAAAGATCATTTCATTTTCATGAGCTGCACTTGTTTCATACCAAGCTCCAGCATACTGGTCCTTTGTCCACAACTGATATGGAGAGTTGTTGATGATATTCTCAGAAACATTCAGAGCCTTTTCCCATTCACCCATTGTCAGATAAACACGAGCAAGGAGCGTCTTAGCTGCCCAAACATTGATATAGCCCTGGTCTTTATCCTCTGTTAATGCATTAGAGTTGATGGCCGCAGTTAAATCTTTGAGAACTTGTTCATAGTTCTCTTTGACCGTCAAACGTGGCAACTGGCAAGTTGCAATGTCTGCTGCTGAAACAACATTCTCTGTAAATGGAACACCCAATGACGCACCATTGTCCTCAGTATATGTCTTACCATAAATGCGTGCCATGTCAAAGAGGGCCATTGCACGAAGAACCAAAGCTTGGCTCTTGTAATTTGCTATAGTTGCTGCTGCTTTGTCCTTATCTTCTAGTTGACCATCTGCTGCAGCGATGATGCGATTAGCACGTCCCATAACAATATAAGGTGACTGCCAAATTGCATTGGCAGAGAATGCTGTACCTGTAGTGTATTGCATGAGATAGTAGAATGAAGCACGGTTACTGTTAGTACCTGCCAATTCGTTACTTTGCATATCATCTGCATGAACATCACCATACAGGAACATATTGGCTCCATAATAATCAATCAAAGTGCTATTGCCCTTTAAACCAGCATACAAACCCGCAACAGCAGTTCCCATGTTGTCGCTATTTGTGATACCTTCCTTTTCCTCTACACCATCTGCTGGTTCAAGGTCAAGCCAGTTGTTTACGCAGGAAGTCAGAACTGTTGCTGACAAAGTTGCGCAAAGTGTTGCTTTATATATAAATTTAAATACTTTCATTTGTCTAATCATTTTTGTTTAGAAACCGAGTTCGATACCGAATGTGAATGTTCTCAATGCAGGAGTCTCAAAAGTGCAAAGACCATCTACTGGAACCTCTGGGTCTACTGTGAGATCCTTTGATTTCCAGGTCAGCAAGTTAGATGCTGCAAAGTATGCACGTGCCTTGCTAAGACCCAATTGTGAGATGAAACTCTTAGGAACATTGAAACCAATAGACAAACTCTTGATACGCAAGTAGTCTGTAGACATCATCCAACGTGAAGACATTGGTGTGGTAGAACCATACTGGAACTTAGGCAATTTTGCATTGTCGCCTGGCTTCTGCCACATATCCTCGATCTTATAGTAAGCAGGTACTGCACCAGAATAGAGGAATGAACCACCATTGGAATGCTGCCATGTTGCATAATCCATAGCGTCACCGCCTAAAGAGAATGTCAAGGTCATACCAAAGTCAATAAACTTATAGCGCAAAGTATTTGTCAAACCACCTTCAATAGCTGGATCATGATTGCCAACGATAGTTTTGTTAGCCTCAGCATACTTTGTTGTTGTCTCACCAGTACCATCATTCTTGTAGTACAATTCCTGACCGGTTTCAGGATCAACACCAGCGTATTCGTATGTATAGTAAGAATAGTATGGCTCACCTTCCTTATGGATTAATATTCCATTGATGATTTGATTCTGACCACCATAAAGCTTAGATACCTTGTTGCTGTTATGAGCAAGGTTCAGAGTTGTAGTCCAAGTGAAATCCTTTGTGTTGAAGTTGTTTGATGTGATAGTAACTTCATAACCGGTATTCTTCAACTCACCAACATTCTGAGGAGAAGTGAGTGCATAATCAGGAGAAGAGAAATAGCCAGGTACAGCAGATACTGGCAAATCGAAAATCAAATCACTTGTTGTACGAGTATAGTAATCAAATGTCAAAGACAGACGATTCCAGAAATTCAAGTCGATACCGATATTCAGAGCCTTGTTCTTTTCCCACTTCAGGTTCTCGTTTGCGATACCTGAGATGGCAGAACCATTGGTACCATTATAGAAGAACCCCCACTTATACCATGATTTGTAACCATAGTAAACAGATGGCTGAGTACCATTTACACCATAGGATACACGAATCTTACCATCAGTTAATACATCTTTGATAGGATCCATGAATTTCTCACTTGTGAATCTCCAAGAACCAGACAAAGACCAGAAGTCGCCCCATCTGTTTTCGCGAGCCAAGCGAGAACTACCATCACGACGATAGCTAACGCCAAAGTAATACTTGTCAGCATAATTATAATTAACACGACCTAAGAAGGATGTTAAACGATAACCCTGCTTGTCAGTTTGCGTGCTGGTGCTATTTGCATTTTCAAACTCATACTTGTCGCCTGGATAAGATTCACCACTGAGATATGTCTGAGTGTAGTGATAATCCTCTGTCTCAAAACCAAGTAAAGCATCTACGTTATGCTCGCCAAATGACTTGTTGTAAGAAGCCTGTGTCTGAGTATTCAATGTGTTGAATTCATTGATCATACGCTGAGCAACACCACCTGGTGCACCATCATTAGAGAAACGATCCCAAAGAACAGTCTCTGTTGAGTTGATGTAATCGTATGAAACCTTCTCGCTTATCTTCAAATTGTCCCAAACGTTATATGTCAACTGCATACTGTTCAATGCACGATTGATGACGTTCTTGTCAGAACTATGCTCCTGCTCGTAAAGTGGGTTTACACCATTCATACCGCACTGTGTCAAGTTTCCTTCAGAATCGTAAGGAACTGAAGATGGACTCTGGAAGAAAGCATAGTTTGCAATGGCACCAGCATATGAAGTACCTTCATTTACTAAACTCTGGTTCATCTTAGAGAATTGAGAGTTTACTCGTAAATTGAATTTTCCAAAATCGTGACTTACACTAGCATTACCTGTGAAACGCTCTAACCCTTGTTTGTGCAAGATACCTTCCTGTTTCATGTATGAAACCGAAGAATAGAACTTGGTCTTTTCGCTACCACCCGATACACTTACCTGATAATTCGCATGATTACCTGTGCGGAACAACAAGTCTTTCCAGTCTGTATAGCCATTTTCTGGTTCTGCTGCAAAGCGGTCAATTTGACCATCTGCAAAAGTTGTTGCTGCAGCCTCATCTTTGCCAGACTTGTATATTGCGTAATTTTTCAAACCTGTATAAAGCAATTCACGACGATCAGCACCGCTCAACTGAGGGCGGTAATCAACAGCCATGTTTGAGAAACCCCAATCGCTACGGAATTCTACGTTTGTTTTACCTGCCTTACCACTCTTTGTTGTAATGACAACCACACCATTGGCAGCACGAGAACCATAAAGTGAAGCAGCTGCGGCATCCTTAATGACAGTAATAGACTCGATATCATTACTGTTCAGAGTTGCCAAGAGACTTGTACCTGCATCGTTATAACCACTGCCTGGTTCTGAATTGAAAGCACTTGCATTACCTGCGTTCATTGGAGTACCATCAATTACATACAATGGCTCATTTCCTGCGTTGATTGAACCCATACCACGTACACGGATACTGCTAACAGCACCAGGCGCACTAGATGAGCCTGATACAGAAACACCAGGAACACCACCAGAAAGTTTATCGGTAAGAGATACAACAGGGATATCTTCCAAGCCCTGAGTATTCAATGTTGAAGCAGAACCTGTGAATGAAGATTTCTTAAAGTTACCATAACCTGTAACAACGACTTCGTCCAAAGTCTTATTGTCAGGATTCAAAACAATCTTCATGTTAGAACCTGCCTTAACAGTTTGGGAATTCATACCAATATATGAAATCTCCAGTTTTGCTCCTTCTGGAGCGGTCAATGAGAAGTTACCTTCAATGTCGGTAACCGCACCGGTCTTTGTGCCTACCACTTTGATAGATGCACCAATGACTGGTTCACCATCCTCTGCAGAGGTTACTTTACCGGAAACTTGAGTTTGCGCCAACGCCATTCCTAAACTAAGGAAGAGGCAGGCAATAAACGTCATGAGTCTTTTTTCCATAAATCTCTCTCGTTTAATTAATTAATAAATATATAATGTTTTATATTTCTTTCTCACTACATATTCTCCCACCTTTTATTGAGCGTGGGGGCTCATTTCTCGTCTCCAACTCTTGCCCCGAACTGGTGGGGTGGGTATGTTGCCATACCTTATTATATATAGGGAAGCATCTCAAACTTCACTAAATTTTAATAATATTTTTAATCGGCTGCAAAAATAAGCATTTTTTAGGAAATCACCAAACTTTTTTCTAGAAAAGTTGCACTTTGTCCGACATTTTATTATAAATATGCGGTTTTTATACACTTTTGCTTATGAAAAACAAGCGAAAGCGGCAGTTTTGTCAAAAACTGCCGCTTTCGCTGAAATACTAACTTTCTGCCTTTAATTCTTTGTCTAGAACAAAGAGCATATAGAGGGGGATGTTGGTGGTTTTTGAACTGTTGTTTCTCTCGTATGGCAAGAGACTGGTGCGAACCAACTTGTCTTGCACCTTCCAGTAAGAGTGGCTTCCTTCCGTGACTGTCTTTCCATTTTAACAATTGGGATATAAGTAGTCTTTCCATACGCTAAAAATTATGTTTTGGCAAAGATGCTAATAAACAGTGAATTACGCAAGGAAAATCACATTTTCCTAAGGACTTTTAAGTATATTTATCACATTTTCCTAAGGACTTTTCTGTTAAATCATCACATTTTCCTAAGGACTTTTAGGGGCTTAAATCGAGAAATCTGTCGTAATCTCGATAAAAAAGTGAGATTACGACAGATTTTCATGAATTTTCTTTTTAATTACTTGTCTACGGTAGAAGAAACATTGTTCTTATTCATAAATCTTCATTTTAGAAAAGGTTTGAAAATACTTGAGACAGGTATTGCGCCATTCCTTTGCATTCTCCAACTGCACATTGAGCAATGAATCGGTATGTTGCCATTCCTGCTCATGCCCCTTCATATACTGCTTGGCTGAGGTATGCCAGAAGTCGCGGTATACTTCTACCATCGCCACACCCATGTTGTACTTCATGCAGAGTTCCTGCCAGAGGGTGCTGCCTGATTTCATCTTGTAAGTCCAAGGCACATGATGGAACCAGAGAAGGTATTCCTCAGGACAGGTCTCGATGTTATCATACAGACTGCGATATGGTTCTGGATACTGACCGACAGCATCTGTGCCCTTGGATGAACGGTCGAAACCTATACCCTGAGCATCAGCCTTGTGATAGTAGACCGGACACCATTCCAAAGGATAACTTGCGATGAAACCATCTGGCTCCGGACCGTAGTGGTGGTCGAACTTGAAGATGTGGTGCAAACCCAAAGGCATCATATAGTTGACGCAAGCTTCGCGCGAAGTCATCATCATCATCTCTACCGGCTTGGTAAATTTCTCGTCCTGGTTTTCGTAGGTCTGTACGAGCCATTCGTGAGCAATCTCTTCAGCTGTAAGCGAAGGATTCCATGCCAATCTGCCGAAAGCATACCAGTTAGCCTGTGAGAACGGATGACCGCACCAGTTGGCATCATCACCGATATTGGCTACACCTGAGATTCCAACCAGTCTGTCTGGATTAACAAAGCCAAAGAATTCCTTCCACATAGGAGCGAGATAGGTGAGGTGCTTCGACTGACCAAGATATTCCTGGGTAATCTGAAGTTCTGCTATCTGTGGAGTCTGTTTGATGTTGTCGAAGATAGGAGCGTATGGCTCACGTGGCTGGAAGTCGAGCGGACCATTCTTAGACTGCAAGATGACGTTGTCGCGGAACTTTCCGTCCATTCCCTTAAATTCGCTCACAGCCTGTTTCACACGGTCTTCACCTTTATGGTTGGCACCATATACAAAGCTTCGCCACATGATGATGCCTCCGTATGGTTTGACGGCATCGGCAAGCATGTTGGCTCCATCGGCATGAGTGCGGTGGTAATCGCCAGGACCAGGCTGTCCTTCTGAATTAGCTTTTACCAGGAATCCGCCAAAGTCTGGGATGGTAGCATATATCTCCTTTGCTTTCTTCTTCCACCACTGCTGAACCTTTTTATCCAATGGATCTGCAGTCTTGGTGTAGCCTAATGCCATAGGCGAAGCGAAGTTGATGCTGAGGTATACCCGGATGCCATAAGGACGCAGGATGTTGGCGATGACCTTCACCTTATTAATATATTCTGCAGTCATCATCTTTGGCGATGCGTTTACATTGTTCAGTACGCTGCCGTTGATGCCCAAAGAGGCGTTGGCACGGGCATAGGTGATGAGACGGTCGTGCAGACTCTTGCTGATGCTGCCGCCCTTACCGTTTTTGCCGAGTTTGATTTCTTCCCATTTGAAGATGCTCTTTCCGGCGTAGCCACGTTCGATGCTGCCATCGAGATTATCCCAATGGTTAAGAATGCGGAGACCCACTTGTGGCTTCTCGGTCTCATCAATAGCTTTGCTGAAGTTCTGCTGATTACCGCTACCTGTGTTGTAGGCATCGGTGTTCTGAAGTCGAATTAACTCGTAGGCACCATAGAGCAAACCGATAGGATTGCTGGCGGTGATAGTTGCTTCGTACTGAATGTTGTCGCCTTGCTGGGCAGGACGGGCGTAGATGTTATAGCCCTCGCCCAGATTGAGACTCTTGTCTATCTTGAGCTCAACATTCTTGCCACGCCAGTTGTTTTCTAACTCCTGCTTGGCAATCTTGGCTGTTGCATCATCAGGCAACTGTGAGATGACTTGGCATGAGTTAGCATACTGCTTTCCGAGCCATAACTGTGAACCATCACTCTGTGCAGAAACATGGAGTGATGTAAGTACCGTAAATAATAAAATGAGGTATTTCTTCATATCTTTGCAGACCGTTAGTTTGTATTGTTATTGTTTCTGCTGCAAAGATACGAAAAAATACCTTATTATCTTCTATTTGTTGTTTATTTCTCATTTCTCTTTGTTTCAGCATACTCGCTAGGCGACATGCCATAGTGTTTTTTGAACACGGTAGAGAAGTGGGTCTGGTTGTTGAAACCTACAGAGTAGGCAACCTGCGTGATATTGATCTGTCCCTCTTCGATGAGTCGTGCCGCCTGTTCCAGACGGAGGTTACGGATAAATTCTCCGGCAGAAACACCAGCAATCTCCTTCAGTTTGCGGTGGAGCTGTGCACGGCTGATACCTACCTCCTCGGTAAGTTTCTCTACATTGAGGTCGGGATCGGCAAGGTGGCCGTTGATATATTTCATCACGCGTTCCATCAGGGCATCGTTATTGCCCTTTACCTGAATCTGCTCAATCTTCGCCTTCTGGCCCTGTGCTCCGCTGTATTTGCCGCGGATACGTCGCACATTATCCACCAGGTTGTCGATAAGAATATGCAACTCTTCCATGTCGAAAGGCTTTGCCAGGAAAGCATCGGCTCCTCTGCGAAGTCCCTCCAACCGGTGTTCCACCTCGCTCTTCGAGGTGAGCAGGATGACAGGAATATCGCTGATGTTGCTATTGTTCTTGATGTTCTTGAGCATGGTGATTCCATCCATCTCCGGCATCATCACATCGCTTATCACGAGGTCGTACTTGCCGGTGAGCAGCATCTTCAAACCCTCCTTGCCGTTGCAGGCACGCTCAAAGCGGTACCAGTCGCTCAGTTCTGTCTTGATGTATTGGGCAATCTCGCTGTCATCGTCAACTATCAGGATATTGAAGTTGCGGTTGGCCTGTACTTTCTTTTTGGTAATCTCCTGCTCCTTTTTGTCTTCTTCTTCCAGAATCTCACCTGGCTGCAGATGGCTGTTGCCCAGCGGAATACTTACTTCGAAGCAGGAGCCTTTGATGCCGTCGGTACGGTTGTATGCCTTGATCTTGCCTCCGTGCATTTCTACAAATGCCTTACAGAGGTTGAGTCCGATACCGGTTCCTTCGATATGGAGTCCGCTGCTGTTGTTCCCCTGATAGAAACGTTGGAAGAGACGGTCGGTCTTCTCTTCTTTCAGTCCGATGCCTGTATCTTCTACCCTGATAATGGCATTTTTTTCGTCTTTACCTATGATAATAGTAATTTCGCCGCCATCAAAGGTATACTTCATGGCATTGGAGAGCAGGTTGGAGATAACCTTGTCGAAGTTGATGCGGTCTATCCAAACCTTCAGTTTGCCTTTGTCGCTGCTGAGGCTTTCGTCTTCTTTGAGCGAAAGGGTGATGTTGCGCTCCTGTGCATTGAAACGGTAGAGCGAAACGATGCCATGCAGGAATTCCTTGAGCGGAGTTTCCTGGCAGTGGAGATGCATCTGGTTCTTGTCTATCTTTCGCTCATCAAGTATCTGGTTTACCAGAAGCAGGAGGCGCTGGGCATTGCGATCGATGGTATCGATATCCTGTTTGCTTTCGGCATCTGTTAATCTTGTTTTCAGCTTGTTGAGCGGTCCCATGATCAATGTCAGCGGCGAGCGGATATCGTGGGTGGCATTGATGAGAAACTGCATCTTGGTCTCTTCCAGGTCTGCCTTGCGGCGGCGTTCGTATGTATAGATAACATACAGGATGACGCTTGCTATGATCAGGATATAGAGGAGATATGCCTCGGGTGATGCATACCAAGGGTCGCATACCTTGATGTTGATGATGGTAGGATTCTTGGAATATCTGCCATTGCTGGTAGCTCTCACCTCCAGCGTATAGTCGCCCGGTTTCAACTTGTTGAATGCTACGGTATTGGCTCCCTCATTGGTGCTGTTCCATTTGCCGTCGTTGATGCGGTATTGGAAACTGATATTATCGGTGTTCCTGTAGTTGAGCAGCGAGAACTCCAGAGTGAATGAATTCTGGGAGTAAGGAATGCTGAAGTCTTTGACCATACAGTTGATTGGCTTTCCGTCGATGATGAAGTTGGTGAGATGTACATCTCCCAATTCCATCTTCTTGGCTCTGACAACGTCAGGATAGAAGGTTGTGATACCATCACTGGTTCCGAAGGCGATAAGGTCGCTGGCGGTATGCATGGAAGAGCCCAGCACGTACTCACGGGTAGTAAGTCCGTTGCCGTTGATGTGCCCGATAAACTGTCTGTTCTTCTGTTCGTACTGCCAGATGCCCATGGTTGTACTTACCCACAAGTCACCCTTCTGGTCTTTGATGATGCTGCATACCTGCTTGCCTTTCAACGCTTCCGCATGAGGGAAGTTCTTCGTTTTGTTGCTCTTTCTGTCAAACAGATAGAGTCCTTCTTCGGTACCGATGATAATATCGCCGTTCTTTCCTTCGCAGATACCATTTGCCTGTCTGTCTTTCAGAATATTGTGCCATCCGAAATCCTTGAAACTGAGCGTTCGGGTATTGAGACAGGAAACTCCATTAGAGGTTCCTATCCATAAATGGCCTGTATGGTCGAGCGCCATGCTTCGCACCCAGTCGTTGCAGAGAAATCCTTTATCGCCTCTTTGCTGCATGTTCAGAACGGTAACCTTGCCGCTTTCCACATTATATATATATAGACCTTTGCTGTATACAGAAATGTAAAGGTTGCCCTGTGCATCGTCGGTCATACAGTAGATGCCGGCGCTGGTAAAGGTGAGTTTCTGCTGGTATGTACCTGTATGAGGGTTGTAGCTGTAGAGTGCGCTGCCATTGCTGATCCAGTAATCGCCACGTCGGTCTTTATAGATGATGCAGGTACCTGCAGGTGACTGAGGGTGGGCGATAATCTTGCCTGAAGCGTCAAAACAGAACACACCACTGTTCTGTACCGTACACCATGTTTCACCATTTTCGCCTTGTGCAATAGATGAAACGCTGCTGCCGATGATGTAGTTCTGTGCAGAGAAACTCCAGCTGTTGAAAGCCTGCTGGCGCTGGTTGATCAGGTACAGACCTTTCTTATAACAGCCTATCCAGAGATTGTTGTCCTTATCTTCGATGATATCGTTGACGAAGGCAGTAGCCAGATTGAAACTGCTGTTGCTGTTCTCCAACTGTTCTACCCTGTTGCTTCCCTTCCTGATCATGAGAACACCATGCTCGGAGGTGCTGATATAGAGGTTGCCTTCGTGGTCGAAGGTAGCATTGTTGATGGTTACATTATTCTGATAACCGCCAAAGTCGTAGCCGGCATCAGCGATGCGGCCTGTGCGGTAATCATAATAGACGATGCCATACATACAGACGATGAGCATGGTCTGCGGACGATGCTGGATGAAAGCTACAGGTGCTCCGCATGGCGATTTGAAGTCTTTGCGCTGCACCTTGCCTTGTTTCTTGATGAAACGGGTAAAGATTGAAAGGTGGCTACTCTGCCAGAGATAATGATGCTTATCTTCATAGATATGAGTAAAGAATACATCAGAATCGCGCTCAGCGTATTGCCTTTCCTGTCTGATAGCGAAAAGATGATCGGTTCCTTTCCGGGTATTTCTGTCTTTTACAGAATAGAGACCATATCCTGCAGTACCCAGCAGGATATCGCCATTGTGACTTTCTACCATAGAATAGATACGTGGCTTTCTGCCATCAGGAAATTGGAGACGGGTGAAATCGTTCGTCTCATAATTATAGCGCATCAGTCCCTTGGCACTACCTATCCACAGGTTACCTTTCTTATCTACCAGCAGGTCGGAGATAATGTTGTCAGTAATGGAGGTTGTGTCTTCTTCGTTGTGCAGATAGTTGGTAAAGCGGTAGCCGTCAAACTTGCTGAGTCCGTATTCGGTTCCCACCCAGATATATCCGTATTTATCCTGCACAATGCAGTTGATAAGCGAACTTGACAGTTTGCCCGATGTGAAAAGTTCACCACTGTCAGCCCATACCATGAGCGAGATGGTGATAGCGAAGAGTGCCGTGAGGCAATGTCTGATATGCTTCATATTTTCTGTCCGTTTTCTTGTTTAAAATAGGTTGTTACGGCTGCAAAAGTAACAAAAAACAATGAAAGAAACAAATTCTAATGCAACAAAATGTTTCATTTCTTTTTGTTTCTTTATCTTTTTGCGCCCTTTTTGCAGGTATGAAACAAATAGAAAAGTAATGGTAACTATTAAATACCTGTTATTTCATTACTTATTAGTAAATTTGCATCGTCAACAACAATAGAAACATTAAAAGCATCATAATTACAATGAATAGACAAGCAATCAAAATTTTATCGCTGACGCTCGTATTGGCTGCGTCAAGTTCTGTAGCTTTTGCCCAGAAGGTATGGAAAGGATCTTGGGCTACTGCAGTGGAATGGACTGGTAAAGGAGATATGCCTAAGGAAAGCTTGAGCAACCGTTCTTGTCGACAGGTGGTTCATGTATCTTTTGGCGGAGAGGAACTCAGAGTGAAGCTCAGCAACGAGCAGAGTAAGGAGCCGGTAGAAATCAAATCGGTGTATATTGCAGATACCGATAAGAACAGCAACTGGTTTGTGAATGGTAAGACCGTGAAGTATCTCAAGTTTAATGGCAAGAAGAATGTAACCATCGCTCCAGGCAAGGCTATCTTCTCAGATGATTTGAAATATGCCTTGAAGAGTGGACAGCGCCTCACGATTACCATCGACTATGGCAAGCAGACTCCAGTGAATGCAACATCCCATC
>JAJWOH010000210.1:0-3568 GCA_021635485.1 Segatella copri
AGCCAGAAAGGCGATAGTAAGAGTAAGTTGCGTGGGCTATATTACGACAAGCAATACATATAATATAGGTAAGATAGGGACAATAACTCTGATGGAGGCAACAATGAACCTGCAGAAGGTGGTTGTAAAAGGACATCGACAGCCTTTCAGAATGACTTCTGAAGGATTGGTGGCTCAGGTAGAAGGAACCTCCTTGGAGAAAATGGGCTCCGCAGAAGATGTATTGAAACATCTTCCGAGAGTGATGCAGAAGAACGGTGATATAGAAGTCTTGGGAAAAGGTAAACCTTTGATTTATATCGATAACAAGAAAATCAAGGGAACCATTGATCTCGATAGATTGAGTTCTTCTGACATCAAACATGTAGAGGTGATAACCGAGCCGGGTGCAGAATACGATGCAACCTATCAGTCTGTCATCAGAATCAAGACGACAAGAAAAAAGGGAGAAGGTTTGGGATTGACTTATCGGCAGGTCTATCAGCGCAATCATCAGGACAATCATCGTGAAGTACTCGATTTGAATTATCGCTATCGGGGATTGGATATCTTCTCCAATTTGTATGGCGGTTTGTCTCAGGGCTATCAGGATCAGTATAATGATAACAGACTCTACGGCAAGACGCTCATGAATATCAACGAAGACTTGATAATCAAAAACAAGAGTTACTATACCAGTGGAAGTCTTGGTTTTAATTATGTTTTCAATGATAGGCATTCCGTGGGTGCCACTTACGAGGTGAACATCAATCCTTATAGTCGGGGTGGATGGAATTCGCTGATGGATGTCTGGAAGAATGGCTCAAAGACAGAAAGCTATACAAATGATATGTATTGTCGTTTCAAAAGCCGACCTACGCAGGATATTACGGCTTATTATGCCGGACAGATAGGAAAGGTGAGCATAGAATGGAATGGGGAAATATATCTTCGTAAAACAGGACAGACTCAATATTCTGAAGAAACAGGAATTGAGGGCGGAGATTCTCGTACGATAGAATCTGATTTCACAGCTGATAGTTGGATGCATGCATCTAAGCTGGTACTGAGCTTTCCGGTATGGAAAGGTACCCTGAAGATTGGTAATGAGTTTACCGAAAGTTGCCGTGCCAATCTTTATACTATAGATGAACAGGGAACTGACTTGCCAGGTAAGACTGACGACCAGGTGAAGGAAAGTAATCTTGCAGCCTTTGTTTCTTATGGATTGAGACTGAACAAGGTAGAACTGAATGCTGGCCTCAGATACGAACATGTTTCTTCCAATTACTATAATACAGGTGGTGATTATTGGAGCGAGGAGAATAAGGATTATTTCGTACCCGACCAGAGTCGTAAGTACGACCATTTCTTTCCGAATGTGTCCTTGACTTTTCCTGTCGGGAATGTGAAAATGAATATGGTTTATAAGGTGACGGTGAGTCGTCCTTCCTATAGTCAGTTAAGTAGTAACGTGCAATATAATAGTCGCTATTATTATCAGGGTGGAAATCCATTGCTCAAGTCAAGTTTCGAACATGGCATAGGGATTAATCTGGGATATAAATGGTTCCAGTTTTTTGCCAACTGGCGTTATCTTGTAGATCCTTGCTATCAGGTGATAGAACCGTATCATGACAATGAGTTAATCAGTATGTACACCTTTCGTAATTTGAATCATACTCAGGTTTGTTACGTGGGACTGACGGCATCGCCGACGATAGGATGGTGGCATCCTACGTTGGACGCTGGTATGAGAAAGCAGTTCCTGACCATTGGTGGTAAGGCATACAGCAAGCCGATATTCATCGGCTCTTTCAATAATGCGTTTTCGTTACCATGCGGTTGGACGCTTAATCTTGATATGAATTGGAACACGCAGGGCCATTCTACGCTTCCGCTTTATATGGCACAAGGAGGAGTGGACGTCTCTTTGCGTAGAAGTTTTCTTCACGATCGCCTGAATGTCATTTTGGCGGGCAATGACCTCTTTGCGACGATGCGCAATTCCACAAGATTGGTATATGGTACCAGCGATATCTATACCAGAAAATATACGGATACCCGAATGTTCATGTGCTCATTCAGCTATAAGTTTAATGTTAGTAGAAGCAAGTACAAGGGTACGGGTGCCGGTAATACAGAAAAGAACAGATTGTAAAACAAAAAACAGAAAGTATATGAAGCGTTGTTTATGGATGATATTCATGGTGGTTGGCACTTGGATGCTAACTGGCTGTAGTAGTGATGATGATAAGTTGGACAGCCTTCCTTGGAATGACAAGGAACTGTTCAACCAGTCATTTGTTTTAAATCAGGATGGGTATTGCATCTTAGATGGAAAGGCTCCTGTCTGTGATATAGATAGGAATGTTCTGAATTCTTATCTTGTAAGTTATGGCTGGCAACCTGTCGGCATCTATCAGGTGAAGGAAAACGGTAAACTTGCAACAACTGATTATCGTGAAGGTATCAAGGATTATAGTCCGAAGGTCTATGAATTCTTATCTCAGAATCAGTTGATGAGTTATTATCGTGATGAAGATACACGTACATTCTGTTTCAAGAAGCAGGATTGGTCGTATGATGATGCGACGGGCATTGTCATCAAAACGAATAAGTCAGGTAAGATAGATGGTTATATGCAAATCCTGGATGTGAAGTTTCATGAAGATGAAGCTTACCTGTATGTAATGGAGAAGATTGGTTCGGTGACAGTAGCTGACAATCAGGAAAAAGCTGTTTATGGCTTGGTGGTATATCAGCGTTTATCTTCATTAGAACTGATTAATGTGCAGAATACTTATACTCTTGACAAGAGTGATGAAGAAGACAAGCCAAATGAAACAGAAAAAGTACCGGATGATTGCCGTTATTATATTCGGTGTGTATATGCCAATTCTAAGGATTCCCATGGATTTGATGGATATAGTAAATTTCAGTCATTCAGACTATTGAGTTTTGATTTGACTGATTATCAGAACAATAACTCATCAGCTAACCCTTATTATCATTATTATGATTCCATTGTATGGTCTTGTAAGGGAATGCCAGATAGGGTAGTGAGCCTCAGAAATGAATACAATAGGTCTGCTGTGTCAATTAACCTTACCACTTATCTTTTTCAAATCAACCGTAATACTTCTATGACGGAGGAAGATAGAACATTGATTGTTGCTGATGGCTATAAGGGTGGACGTGTGGTTTATTCTTCCGGCATCTATCTCAATATCTATAATACTGGTTTCATGGGTTACGATTTCGGTTCTTCTGATTTGTTGAATCCATCTAATGAAGACTATGATTTGTATTGCATCTTCGACCAGAGCAAGCGGTTCCGGATAGTCTCTCCTCGTTATTCTCCTGATTTTCCTGAAAAGCCATATTCTGAGTTGAAATATATTGTGTCCGGGGTGCTTTTGGATCCTGAGGATCCGGAAAGCATGAAGAAGCATGAGGCTGTGTTGTCTGAGCAAAAGAGGATGCTGGTTGAGCTGATGGATATGTATTATGGTCAGTATGGCAAGGGTGTTGTGGTAGATGATTCGAACAGAGAGAAGTACCGCAATCGTTTCAAGGCTTTGCCATC
>JAJWOH010000057.1:0-20626 GCA_021635485.1 Segatella copri
GCGTGGTGCAGACTCCCCAGACCTTCGACATCGGTCTGGCAAAGCAGGCTTTCAATCAGGAATATAAGGAACAGTTTACCGATGATGCTTCGGTGGTAGAAAGTCTCGGCTGCCAGGTTGCGATGGTAGAGGGTAACCGTGAGAACATCAAGATTACCACTCCATTCGACATCAAGGTAGCGGAAGCTTTGCTGGGCTGATAATCTGCATGTCATCCCTGTTAGACAGGATGACGAAGACTGAGCCATAAGCTGGCAAGTTCAAGTTCACTATCTGGCGGATTCTGGAAGTACCGGTACGGAAGGTTGCCGTAATCTGGCGCTCCTTATTCTCCTGATTAATCAGGAAATAGATATCCTTCCTGCCCGTTGCCTCCAGAACCAGACGGTGGGCATAATCCATATTCTCAGGCAGTATGACATCCGGATCGATGCCATACTGCGAGAAGTTCTTCGCCTGATAAGGCTTGTCGATGATGACGATGCCTTCCTCACGCAATTCCTCCAGTTTCGCTTTTATCTCAGCAGAGAGAGAGCTATCCGGCTGCGAAACCACGAGAATGCGATAATCCTGATTTCCAGGCAGTTTACCTTTCGGACTGTATTCGAAATTCCATTTCAGCAAGGCATCCTTGTTGATCAAATCGTATTTGTAACCACGAGGGGCACGATAGCTGTTCTTCTGTTCGGGGTTTCCCGAAGGATGAAACACAGCGATATCAACCACCGGTCTGCCCTGCTGCAGATAATGCTGACACATGGTGATGTAATCCATGAAACCTCGAGCCTCTGGATGCCGGACAATATCATGCTGGAAAATGAACCTGTTGATGCCAAGCGCCAGGTGGCGGTCTATCAAAGGTTTTAGCAAGGCGGGCGTTCCGTTCCGTGCGCCATAGTTTTCTGTACAAGCCACAGCCTGGACCGGATTTTCATTATAGATATGAGCTCTGCTTACGGCACGGAACATATCGTCGGGATGATCGGTACACGGGATAGGCGCACAAGAAACCTCAACATACTGTTCTTCTGCCAGACGGGTGAAGGTCTGGAAGAACTTCTCCTTTACCAGTTCCTCGATGGTGAGACGGATATCATTCTGAACCTGTTCGTATCGGGAAGCCGACTCCAGCGGAACACCTGCCATGACAGGAAGATAGGGGATGAGATCATAGCCGCGGCGCACCTTGAATTCTTCGGCAAACTGACAGCCCCAGTTCTGGCTGCCCCACTCTCTCGGGTCGACATACAGATACGACACCACATCGCCATGCGGACGGTTCAGTAACGGCGCATACCAGGAATCGAATAGTTTCTTTACGGCTGCCGGTGAGAACCTGTCCACTTCAAGTCCCATACCTTTCCCATCCGTTGCATGAGTCTGTCCCGTTGAGGTATGTCCCATCCGCAACAGGCACCAGGAGCCCTTAGGCAACTTATTCTGCAAGATACCATTCACCATGACACCCATCACCATTCCCCCTTCCATCTTCAAGGGGAGCACATCAGTCATCGGCACCGCCTCGCTCCGGGCAGCCGAATCGGTTGCGTTGCGCCAGGCAGGACCCGTTTTCCCTTTAAAGCGGATAGCAAAAGCAGCAATATCCTGATAATATCCACCTTCGCTTCCGGCAGACTGCATCTTTCCGTCCTTATAACTCTCGGGCTGCCACATCTGCAAGCCTTCAATCTTCTTTCCGCCCTTCACGATGGTATCGGTCCAGACAACCTTCTGCATCGATTCAGCAGGGAGGACAAGCGGATTGCCAGGCAGGACATGGATGCCCATATCAAAATCGAGAGAGTCGGCTAGCTGGAAGGAATAATCCATCATCTTCCAGAACTCAGGCGACAGCTGTGCCACCCCGTCCTGAAATTCCAGACGCTCGCCGGCTTCACGTACCGGCATCAGCCAGATACCGCCCATACCTACATTCTTCATACCCGTCAGATCGGCATGAATACCCGGTCTGGAAACGGAGCCATACTTCCAGTTCCAGAAGGTCCAAGGCTTAGCCTCGTCATTATATGCCATTGCCGACACAACCAGAAGCGCCAGCAAAGCTATCACCATATATCTTTTCTTACTATTCATGAAAGTTTTAATCTTATTCGGTGCGAAGGTACGAAGAAAAATCAATATAAACAAATAAAAAAGCCACAATTGCGGAAAAAAAGAGTTAAACATTTTGGCTGTTTTGCCATAATGTTGTACTTTTGCATCATTATGAATAGTATTTTAGACCAAGACATCATGTTCCTGCCGGGGGTAGGACCCAAGAAGAAAGAGATACTGAGCAAGGAGCTCGGCATCAACTCTTATAGTGACCTGCTGGAATACTATCCATATAAATATGTAGACCGCTCCAAGGTTTTCCACATCAGCGAACTCAATGCCGACATGCCCTTTGTACAACTTAAAGGCAAGATACTCAGCTACGATGAGATAGATACCGGCAAGCGCAACAAACTGCTGGTAGCCCATTTCTCAGACGGCTACGGTGTGGCTGACCTCATCTGGTATCGTGGTGCCCAATACATCATGAAGACCTATAAAGTGGGAACCGAATATCTCGTTTTCGGAAAGCCAACCGTCTTCAACGGCAGATTCCAGTTTACCCATCCCGATATGGACGATGCCACCAATCTCCAGATTTCAGAGATGGGCATGCAGCCCTACTACTCGCTTACCGAGAACCTGAGAAAGCGCGGCTACACCTCACGTTCCATAGAGAAGATGACCAAGCAGCTGGCCACCATCCTTCCTCCTCTTCCCGAAACGCTGCCAAGCCATATCGTAGACCGTCTGCATCTGGTTTCGCGCGATGCAGCCATCCGCATGATTCATTATCCGCATTCCCATCAGGAGATGCAGAAAGCACAGGTACGCCTAAAATTTGAGGAACTCTTCTATGTGCAGCTTAATATAATAAGGTATGCCACCGACCAGCGCCGCAAGTTCAGGGGCTATGTCTTCAACCGCATCGCTGACATCTTCAACGGGTTCTATGCCCATCATCTGCCTTTTGAACTGACAGGAGCACAGAAACGGGTGATGCATGAAATCAGAGCCGATATGTGCAGCGGCAGACAGATGAACCGTCTTCTGCAGGGTGATGTAGGTTCGGGCAAGACGCTCGTGGCTCTCATGACCATGCTCATTGCGCTGGATAACGGTTATCAGGCATGTATGATGGCACCTACCGAAATTCTTGCCGAGCAGCATCTGCAAACCATCTGCGACTTCCTGCAGGGAATGGACATCCGGGTAGAACTGCTCACAGGCATCGTAAAGGGAAAGAAGAGAGAAAAGATTCTTGCCGACCTGGCTACGGGCGACATCCAGATTCTGGTAGGCACCCATGCTATCCTCGAAGACCCGGTGGTTTTCAGAAGATTAGGCGTAGCCGTCATCGATGAGCAGCATCGCTTCGGTGTGGCGCAGAGAGCCAAACTGTGGAACAAGAGCGAGAATCCGCCTCATATCCTCGTGATGACCGCCACTCCTATCCCCCGCACCCTCGCCATGACCATTTATGGTGACCTGGACGTGAGCGTGATTGATGAACTGCCACCGGGCAGAAAACCGATACAGACGCTACATAAGTTTGATACCCAACTCACCAGCCTCTATCAGAGCATCCGCCGCCAGATTAATCTAGGCAGACAGGTATATATCGTCTTTCCGCTGATCAAGGAAAGCGAGAAGAGCGACCTGAAGAATCTGGAAGAAGGTTACGAAACGCTGAAACAGGCATTCCCGGAGTTCAGACTGAGCAAGATACACGGAAAGATGAAATCTGCCGAAAAGGAGGTAGAGATGGAGCAGTTTGTAAAGGGCGAAACACAGATTCTCGTTGCCACCACCGTAATAGAAGTTGGTGTAAATGTGCCCAATGCTTCTGTGATGGTCATCCTGGACGCACAGCGCTTCGGTCTCTCCCAGTTGCACCAGTTGAGAGGGCGTGTAGGAAGAGGCTGCGACCAGAGCTACTGTATTCTGGTAACCAACTATAAGCTTTCAGAAGAAACCCGCAAACGTATTGATATCATGTGCGATACGAACGACGGTTTCCGTATCGCCGAGGCCGACTTGAAACTCCGTGGTCCCGGCGACCTGGAGGGAACGCAGCAGAGCGGCATGGCTTTCGACCTGAAGATAGCGAATATTGCCAGAGACGGTCAGCTGGTACAACTGGCACGCACAGAAGCACAGGAAATCATCGACAACGATCCCGAATGCAATGCTCCTCACAACGCCCTGCTCTGGAACCGCCTCAGGGAATTGAAGAAAACCCATATCAACTGGGCAGCCATCAGCTAAAGCAGCAAGCAAGAGCAGTTCCTGCTATCAGAAAGCAAGCAAAAGCAGTTTCTGTTATCAGAAAGCAAAGCTAAAAGGTGGCTTCAGCTATCAAGCAGCCTCACCCTCGTTCCAGGCGATTCCATCGCCTGTCCCAAAAGTAAAAAGTATAATTATGGATAGAAGAAGAAAGCCGGCTATCAGGGAGCCGCGACCAGAAATAACCCTGGAAGAAATGAGAGCCATTCTCGAAAACATTACGGAAATAGAAAGCGCAACAGGCATCAGATACGTCAAACTGCATGTAACGGCAAAGATGATTATCGGTATCAGAGAGTCATCGGGTAAGGAATTTACCATCAATCTCAACGACCTCTACCGCGCTTATCAGGAATGCCTCCGATTCACCAGTCCGGAGGTAAAAAAGTATATTTTCATGGGGCATTCTCCTGCCGTGGCTCTGTTGAGAATGCTACAAAAGCATGAAACGTACTAAAAGTCAACTCCTTGCATCTCATTTTCCTAATGTAAGTTAAAAAAAAGGCTAGGGCGTTAAATATCGCCCTTTTGGCTTTAACAACTTTGGTTTTTTGAAGTTTTTTTGTTATATTTGCAACGTCTATATAACAAAACCGCTACATGAAGGCATTTGCCTTAGTGGTTTTTGCAGAATTTCTTGTATGATTCTGCGCTGTTGACACGAACCTAAAAAAGAAAATAGAAAAAGTAGTATGAGTTTTAAAAAGAGTATAAAGAAAATTTCGGTCGTTGCATTGTTGGCGCTAACAGCTTCTCCCGTTTGCGGACAAGACCTGTTGGCAAGACAGGCACCTGTAGACCACAGAATGAAATCGCTCGACACACTCGCTGTGTCGCATTATCGAATGATTGAAGACAGAGAGAACCCTGCAGCCGAGCTGTATGAGGATTTCTCTAACAAGTACGCTCACAGGGCTACAACCTTGCCTGAGCACTTCCGCATCGATCTCCGTCATTTCTGCATGCCAACTCCTAGTCGCGTTGTCACAAGTAACTTCGGTTACCGTGCTAGCTTTGGCCGCCAACATAAAGGTATGGACATCAAGGTTTATATTGGCGACTCAATCCGCTCAGCCTTTTCAGGCAGAGTTCGCATCGTAAGATATGAAGGTGGTGGTTACGGTAAGTACATCGTGATTCGTCACAACAACGGTTTGGAGACTATCTATGGTCACCTCTCTAAGCAGCTCGTTACTGAGGGCGAAGAGGTAAGAGCCGGCGATGTGATTGGCTTGGGTGGTAACACGGGTAGAAGTACCGGTTCGCATCTCCACTTTGAGACCCGTCTCTGTGGTGTGGCTCTGAACCCGGCACTCTTCTTCGATTTCCGCAATCAGGACGTTACAGGCGACTTCTACAGCTTTAACCGTAATACCTACGAAAGCGAATCAGCTGATGCCAATGCTGCCCGCGGCAAGGTTGGCAACGGTGGTTACACCAGAGAGCAGGTTAACGGCGGCGAAGTGGGAAGATACTACGAACTGCCTGCTGGCCACGAGAAGCTCTACCACAAGGTGAAGCCAGGCGAAACGCTTAGTTCTATCGCTGAAAAGCGCGGCGTATCTGTAGAGCAGATCTGCAGACTCAACGGCTACCGCAAAGACAAGAAGGTTAGTGTAGGACAGATTATCAGATACGTATAATACGTATAAAAGAATAAACTCAAAAAAAGAGGGTGTGTCATAAATTTATGACACACCCTCTTTTTTTGACCTTTATTTTCGCGATTCCCCGGCATTACAAGATGCCGAAGAGTCGCAATACATCGTTCAGGTTGGCAACGACAAGCAGAAGAATCAGTATGCCGAAACCAATATACTCAGCACGCTCCATGAACTTATCGCCCGGTTTGCGACCTGTGATAATCTCATAGAGAAGGAAGAACACATGTCCACCATCAAGAGCAGGAATAGGAAGAATGTTCATGAAGGCAAGAATGATACTCAGGAACGCTGTCATAAGCCAGAATGCATGCCAATCCCATACAGATGGGAAGAGACTGCCCAGCGCACCGAAACCACCCAGACTCTTGGCACCTTCCTTAGAGAAGACATACTTCATATCGCCCACATAACCGGCCAAGACATTCCAGCCATATTTGATGCCGGCAGGGAAACTCTCGAAGAAGCCATAGTTGACATGAGTAATCTTATAATCGAGCATGACAGGATGATTGTAGAAACCAAACTTCACACCCTCTTCGGTAGACTTCAGGAGAACACTCGACTTGACGGTATCGCCAGAATCCTTGAGATAAGTAACCTGAGCTGTAAGTGCTCTGGCACTATCCTGCGGTGTCTCAGCCGAAGCAAGCACATCCTCTACTCTGCCCAATTCTATCTGAAATTCGTTGAAAGAGACTACCTTTTTATTATTAATAGCAAGAATCTTATCACCCTTTGTCAAACCGAGTTTGCTGGCAGGTGAATCTTTCATCACACTATCAATCTGCAGCGGTACATACACATCTACGAAGCGAGGACTGCTCTTAATCATACTGAGCATGTCGAGATCGCCAGGCAGATTAAGCGTCATCGGTTTGCCCTGACGGATGATATTGACCTGCTTAGCCTCAGAGAGATTACGATACAGATCGCCATCAAAGGTCTTGAACTCACCCAGATCGGTGCTTACCAGAATATCCTTGTCCTGGAAACCCAATGCCTTTGCCTCGGTATTGAACTTCATACCATAACTCATATCGCGGGTAGCCACATAATTGTCGCCCCAATGGAACAGAATCATGGAATAGATGAAGAGAGCCAGCACGAAGTTAACCAGCACGCCACCTATCATGATGAGCAGGCGCTGCCATGCCGGTTTGCTGCGAAACTCGTATGGCTGTTCCGGCTGTTTCATCTGTTCGGTATCGAAACTTTCATCTATCATACCCGAAATCTTGCAATATCCTCCGAGCGGCAACCATCCCAAACCATAGGTAGTATCCGAATTCTTTGGCTTGAACTCGAAGAGATGGAACCAAGGGTCGAAGAACAGATAGAACTTCTCCACTCTTACACCAAAGAGTTTGGAGAAGAAGAAGTGTCCGCCCTCATGGAGCAACACTAAGATGGAAAGCGACAGCATCAACTGCAACGCTTTGATCAAAAATACTTCCATTTATTTACTTTGAACTTTGAACTTGGAACTTTGAACTTTATGATTAGCCCTATATCCTACGTTCATTTTAATTATTAACTATAAACTATTAACTATTACTTGAGCATCAGCTCTGTAGCTATGCGGCGAGCCTCAGCATCGGTCTGCAGATAGACATCGAGGTCGGGATTACTGTCGAAAGTAGCCTTCGCCATCGTCTCTTCGATGATATCAGCCATCTGAAGGAAGCCACATTCACCTTTGCGGAAGCCGGCATTCACTATCTCGTTGGCAGCATTCACGATACATGACATATTACCACCCTTTCTGATGGCATCGAAAGCCAGTTGCAGACACTTGAACTTCTGATAGTCAGGCTTGAAGAACTGCAAATCCTGCGTCTTGAAGAGGTCGAGACGATCGCCATTCAGATGCAAACGCTGAGGGAAAGAGAAGGCATACTGGATAGGCAGACGCATATCTGGCACACCCAACTGAGCCTTGACAGCACCATCAACAAACTGAACGGCACTATGCACAACGCTCTGCGGATGGATAAGCACCTCAATCTTGTCAGCCGGAACCCCAAAGAGCCATTTAGCTTCTGTCACCTCGAAGCCCTTGTTCATGAGCGAAGCCGAATCGATGGTTATCTTGGCACCCATATCCCAAGTAGGATGCTTGAGGGCATCGGCAGCAGTCACCTTCTCCAACTGCTCGTGGGTATAATTACGGAAAGGACCACCCGAACAGGTCAGAAGAATCTTCTCTACTTCGTTGTCGCCCTCACCCACCAGACTCTGGAAGATGGCACTATGCTCGCTGTCAACAGGGAGGATAGGCACATGATATTCCTGTGCAAGATTGCAAATCAGTTCACCCGCTACCACCAGTGTTTCCTTGTTGGCAAGACATATCTTCTTACGCGCCTTGATGGCATGGATGGTTGGTTCCAGGCCCGAGAAGCCTACCATGGAAGCCAGCACCATATCAATAGGCTCAGCCTGTACGATATCGCAAAGCGCCTGAGCACCGGCATAAACCTTGATATCAGGCTCATCACTGAGCATATCCTTCAGCTCCTCGTAGCGAGCCTCATTGGCTATGACCACAGCAGCCGGATGGAACTTGCGAGCCTGCTCGGCAAGTTCCTGCACTCGGTTGTTGGCGGTGAGGCAATACACCTCGTAAAGGTCACTATGCTGCTCGATGACATCAAGCGCCTGTGTACCGATACTTCCCGTAGAACCGAGAATACATATCTGTTGTTTCTTCATATTTCTTCACTTTATAAGTCGAGTAATCCTTCCGGAATCGCCATTCTGATTTCTTTCTTTTCAGCGCTCACCTCTTCGATGAGGTCGTTGCTGGCAGGGATGAGGATTTCATCACCTGCATCGGTTGTTACCTCGAAAAGAAGGTTGAGGGTAGAATCGTCTACATGTTCTATGGTACCTACCACCTTGCCGCTTACAGCATCTACCAGATGGAAACCGATGATTTCTGCCCAGCTCATGTTCTCTTCATCACTGTCAGAGAGATGACGTGGGAAGAAAACCTCGCAACCGGTATAGTTGCGTGCCTGCTCCTGGGTATCGATATCCTCAAACTTCACGAGCACATTCTCATCGTTCTTAAAACGATATTCCTCTAAATAGAAAGGCACGAGGATGCCATCGATGTCGAGTACCAGGTACTCGGCATCTACACGGTCGAAAACATCATCTGTAATGGCGAAAGTTATCTCGCCCTTCACGCCATGAGGTTTTCCCAACTTGCCTATCTTATATACTTCATCGCGTCTAATCATTCAACATTCAACATTTAACATTTAACATTGATTAATCACTGACACGGGTAATCTTGGCACCCAGCGCATTAAGGCGATGCTCGATATCCTCATAACCACGGTCTATCTGGGCGATATTGGCGATGCGGCTGGTACCGTTGGCACTCATGGCAGCAATCAGCAGGGCAATACCGGCACGGATATCAGGACTGGTCATTCTGCCAGCACGCAGTTTGATCTTATGGTCATGACCAACCACCACAGCACGGTGAGGATCACAGAGAATGATCTGCGCACCCATATCAATCAGTTTATCCACGAAGAAGAGGCGGCTCTCGAACATCTTCTGATGAAAGAGAACGCTGCCGCGAGCCTGGGTAGCCACTACGAGGAGCACGGAAAGAAGGTCAGGAGTGAGTCCTGGCCAAGGGGCATCGGCAAGCGTCATGATGGTGCCGTCAATAAACGAATCGATGACATAATGTTTCTGCTCTGGAATCACAAGGTCATCGTCCTCTATCTTTATCTTCACTCCCAGGCGGCGGAATGCATCAGGAATAATGCCCAAATCCTTGACAGACACATTCTTGATGCGCACACCTTCGCCACACATTGCCGCCATGCCGATGAACGAACCTACCTCAATCATATCAGGCAAGATGCGATGCTCGGCACCATGCAGTTTATCAACACCCACGATGGTGAGCAGGTTGCTGGCGATGCCGCTGATCTGAGCACCCATCGCATTGAGCAGATGGCAGAGCTGCTGGATATATGGCTCGCAAGCTGCATTATAAATGGTGGTAGTGCCCTTTGCCAATACTGATGCCATGATGATATTGGCGGTACCGGTAACCGAAGCCTCATCGAGCAACATATAGCAGCCCTTCAGCTTCTTAGCCTGTATCTGGTAAACATTACGCTCATCATCGTGAACGAAGTTGGCGCCGAGATACTTGAAGCCCAGGAAGTGGGTATCCAGACGGCGACGACCTATCTTATCGCCACCCGGCTGAGCTATGGTAGCCTTGCCACATCTACCGAGCAGCGGACCTATCATGAGCACACTACCACGAAGAGAAGAACATTTCTTCACAAACTCCAGACTGTCGAGATAATCGAGTTTCAACTCATCACTTTGGAATGTATAGTCGTGACGACTGTGCTTGGTTACCTTGACACCTATCTCCTGGAGCAACTTAATCAGGTTGTTCACATCCAGAATGTCCGGCACGTTGGTGATGCGCACAGGCTCGTCGGTAAGGATTGTGGTACAGATAACCTGCAGCGCCTCGTTCTTGGCGCCCTGAGGTGTGATAGTACCTTTGAGCGGATGACCGCCCTCTATGATGAAAGACTCCATAAGCTTGTCTACTATATATAATAATGTGGATTACTTTTTCTTCTTATTATTATTTACATTCTTAGGCTGCGCCTCAATCTTCTCGAAAACGAAGGTATCGAGATCGAGCTGGATGTTGCCATCGGTAAAACGTGCCAGATCGGAAGCTACCTTGGCTACATCGCTGGAGCCATGGCTCCAGGTTACCAGGTCGCGATGCATCTGGTTGGCAGTAAGCTCCACGAGTTTATCGCGCTCCTCACTTGGTTCCATCGTCTTCAGCTTTTCGAAAATCTCGAAGAGCATAGCTCCATAATGGCGCACCGGGATGTGCTGCATAGGATATGGCAAAGGCTCCGGCTTGGTTGCTATCTTCACAGCATCCGATACATCATAAGGGAAATCGATGTCGAGCTGGAAATTGCTCATGATGGCAAGCTGGTCCCAGAGTTTCTGCTCATGGTCCTCTACCCCTCTGTTCTCAGGGAACATACGGTCCATGACTGCAATAATGGTCTCTGCACAGCGCTGGCGCTCTTCACGGTCGGTAAGCGTCAGACAATGGTCTACCATCTGCTGAATCTCACGGCCATACTCAGGCAGAATGAGCTTAGCTCTCTGGGTATTATAGTCTAATCCTTCTATATTCATTCTTACAATATTTATATAATCAATAATTCTAGAGCAGTTTCTTTGGCATCTTAGCCACGAAATCCTTGAGATAGAAAGGCACGAAATATGCCACATCTTCGAACTTGCCCTCTACAAAACGCTTCTCTGCCAGCGGAGCCATATTCTTAGCCAAAGGCTCAATGCCCTCTACGAGGTGAGCATTCGGATGGTTGATGGTCTCCATACACTTGGCAGCGCCATTTCCGAAGAAGTACACATGATGCTGGTCCAGATATTCCTTGTAGGTATCAGCATCCACAATATCAGCCTGAATAGGGCGAACCACCTTCAGGGCGCGGTCGAGCACTTCGGCATATACCTCCATGCGGCGGGCGTCGAGCATAGGTACGATGAGAGCGTCTTCCTCCTCAGGATGTTCGCCAAGCAATACAGGCACTGCCATCAGTTCGAGTGTTGGAACAGCGATGAGTTTCACACCGCGACCATAACAGATGCCCTTCGCCATACTCACACCGATACGCAATCCGGTATAGGAACCCGGACCACAACTTACCGCCACAGCCTCCAGCGGAAGACCATGAGAATCGAGGAAATCAAGAGCCTCATCCACAAACACACCCAACTTAACAGCATGGTTCGGACCTGTGTGATCTTCCTGGTTGAAAATCACCTGTCCACTATCACTAATTGCCACTGAGCACACGTCCGTACTCGTCTCAATATTCAAAATACACGACATAATTTAAAAATATATTCTTAAATAAGGTGCAAATATACTCATTTTCTCGCTTTTTTTTGTACTTTTGCAGAAATTTAACGCGAAAGATTATATGATACAGTCAATGACAGGCTTCGGAAAAGCTACCGCGGCCTTTAAAACAAAGAAGATTAATGTAGAGATAAAGTCATTAAATAGCAAGACGCTTGACCTCTCTACTCGTATTGCTCCGCTCTATAGAGAGAAGGAGATGGAAATCCGTCAGTATATCTCTAAAAATCTAGAAAGAGGCAAGGTTGACTTCGCCATCTGGATTGATAAGGATGCTACTACAGATGCCACTCCTATCAACGCGGCGCTTGTACAGAATTATTACCAGCAAATCAAGAAGATTTCGGCTGAAACAGGCATTCCTGAGCCAACCGACTGGTACAGCACTCTGTTGCGTCTTCCGGATGTAACAACGAAGACGGATGTGGAAGAATTGAGCGATGAGGAGTGGGAAGTGGCAAAAAATGCAATTTGCGAGGCTGTGAACCATCTCGTAGCCTTCCGCAAGCAGGAAGGAGCCGCTCTCCAGAAGAAATTTACTGAGAAGGTGGATAACATCCAGACTCTCCTGGCTAGCATCGAACCATACGAGAAGGCTCGCGTGGAGAAGATCAGACAGAACATCGTTAACGGCCTGCAGCAGATTCCGAATGTGGATTACGACAAGAACCGCCTGGAGCAGGAACTCATCTACTACATCGAGAAGCTCGACATCAGCGAGGAGAAGCAGCGCCTTGCCAACCACCTGAAGTATTTCCGCGAAACCATGAATGAGGAAGGTCATGGTGTAGGAAAGAAACTCGGTTTCATCGCACAGGAAATGGGACGCGAAATCAACACCACCGGCTCTAAGAGCAACCAGGCTGAGATGCAGAACATCGTGGTGAAGATGAAGGACGAACTGGAGCAGATCAAGGAGCAGGTGCTGAATGCTCTCTAAACAAGAGACAGGCACCTCCTCTCTCCCTCAAGAGCCGCCTCAAAAGCCCCCTCAAGTGGCGTTTTTGAAAGCCTCGTCCCCGTTCCAGGCGATTCCATCGCCTGTCCAAAAAGCCCCCTATCAAACAGCAAATAAAGAAAAGAAGAAGAAAAAATGAAGAACGGATTGTTAATTTTCAGCGCCCCATCGGGCAGCGGTAAGAGCACCATCGTAAACTGGCTGATGAAAGAGCACCCGGAATTAAAGCTGGCTTTCTCTATCAGCTGCACCTCTCGTGCTCCGCGCGGTACAGAACAGAATGGTGTAGAGTATTTCTTCCTCTCTCCAGAGGAATTCAAGGCTAAGATTGAGGCTGACGAGTTTCTGGAGTATGAGGAGGTTTACCAGGACAGATTCTACGGCACCCTGAAGTCACAGGTAGAAAACCAGCTTGCCAAGGGCGAGTCGGTGATTTTCGATGTTGACGTGAAGGGTGGTGTAAACATCAAGAAGTTTTATGGCGAACGTGCCTTGAGCATCTTTGTCCAGCCACCTTCGGTAGAGGAATTGCGCCGCCGTCTGGTTGGCCGCAATACTGATGCGCCTGAGGTGATTGAGCAGCGCCTTGCCAAGGCAAGCTATGAACTGACCTTTGCCCCTCAGTTTGACCACGTGGTCGTAAACGATGACCTGGAGAAGGCTCAGCAGGAGGTTTATCAGCTCGTCAAGGTCTTCCTAGACGCAGAGTAAGAAATGAAGAAGGTAGGAATCTTTGGCGGTAGCTTCAACCCCATCCATACGGGCCATATCGCATTGGCGAAAAGCCTTTGCGAGAAGGCCTGCCTGGATGAGGTGTGGTTCATGGTTTCGCCCATGAACCCATTCAAGAAGACCGCTACCGACTTGCTCGACGACCAGCTGCGCCTGGAAATGGTAGAAAAAGCGCTGGAGCACGAGCCACAACTGAAGGCATGCGACTACGAGTTCCGCCTGCCTAAGCCATCTTATACCTGGCACACGCTGCAAGCCATCAGCAAGAATTACCCGGAAAACGAGTTCACCCTGCTGATTGGTGGCGACAACTGGGCTGCTTTCGACAAGTGGTACCACCACGATGACATCCTAGCCCACTATCCCATCGTGGTTTATCCGCGCCAGGGAGCCAACATAGGCAATGTGCCAGAAGGCGTTACCATCGTAGAAACTCCACTGCTCAACATCAGCAGCACGGAAATCAGAAAGCGTATCAAAGAGGAGGAAAGCATCAGGGGAATGGTGCCGGAATGCATCGAACAACTGGCTGTCAGAAACTACAGGCAGCTCTAAGCATCCCTCTCTCCGAAAACGCTTAAAATCATATTTAAACAACAAACAGCAAAAAATGAGTTGGAAAGAAATCATTAAGAAGTGTCTGAACGTGGCTTCTGCGCCGATTCGCAGAAATGCCAACTTCTTTGTGTTCATGTACCTGCTGGGCATGATCAGTTCTATCGTGACTACACCTGCCAAGGGGACTTTATACGACAACCTGTTCCTGGAACTCTTTGTCGACCTCTATGTGGTGTGTGCCGTTGTCGCCATCTTCCCCAAGAAGGTGCGCTGGGGTCTGCGTGCCGTACTATACCTTATATTATATAGTACAGCTGCCGCCGACACCTATTGCTACGTGAATTTCGGCTCTACGCTCAACCCTTCTATGCTGATGCTGGTGGGCGAGACCAACAGTTCGGAGGCTAGCAGTTTCCTCTCAGCCCTCATCTCTGCCGAGGTTCTCTTCAGTAGTGTGGGCTGGATTCTGCTTCTGGCTCTCATCCAGATTCTCATCGCCATCTTCCGCAAGCAACTCATCAAGCTATACGTTTTCATCATTACCGTTCTGGAGTTGGCTTCAGTCAAGAAACGGCTGATGGCTATCCCCCGCATGACTGCAGCCATGCCTGCCAGCTTCGGAATCCTATGCCTCATCATCATCATCGCAGGATGCTGCACCTCCTGGCACAACAAGATGGCTTACCATAAACTCATGAATGGTAGAACGATAGGCGAAGTAGAGCATATCCTGACAGAGAAGGATCATGCTGTACTCTATCTGCCTGTCTACCGACTCCAATTCAGTATCTATGCCAATCAGCTGGCAGCACATCAGATTACCCAACTCATTCATGCTGCCCACGAAGTAAAGGTTGACAGCTGCAGCTACCGCTCGCCAAACATCGTGCTGATTATCGGCGAAAGCTTCGGCCGCCATCATTCCCAGCAGTACGGCTATTTTATGGATACCACTCCACAGCAGGTAGCCTTGGAGAAATCGCGCAAACTCACCAAGTTTACCGATGTGGTAACCTGCTGGAACCTGACCAGTTTCGTTTTCAAGAACATGCTCTCTACCCATGTGGTAGGCGAGAAAGGCGAATGGTGCGACTATCCGCTCTTCCCTGAAGTGTTCCGAAAGGCAGGCTACAACGTAACCTTCATCACCAACGAATTCCTGCCGCAGGCAAAGGAGGCGGTTTACGACTTCAGCGGCGGTTTCTTCCTGAACAACCCGGAACTGAGCAAACTTCAGTTTGACCATCGCAACACCCAGCTCCACGATCTGGACGACGGACTGCTGAAGGATTATGATGACAGTCTGAAGAACTTCCAGAAGGAGCACAACCTCACCATTTTCCACCTGATGGGCCAGCATGTAAACTATAAGCAGCGCTACCGCACAAAGCAAGCACGGTTCTGGGCAAGCAGTTATGAAGACAAGCGTCCTGAACTGACCAATGCCCAGCGCAAGATGCTGAGTCATTACGATAACGCTACCCTCTACAACGACTCTATCGTAGCCCAGATTGTAAAGCGTTTCCAGAAGCAGGATGCCATCGTTATCTACGTGCCCGACCATGGCGAGGAATGCTACGAAGAGAACCGAGGCTTCATCTGCCGTAACCACTCTGCTGAAATCGACTGGCCGCTGGCTCACTATGAGTTTGAAATTCCGTTCTGGATATACTGTTCGCCAAAATATATCAGGAACCACCGCGACATTTACCGTCAGATACGCAAGGCTAAGGACAAGCGCTTCATGACCGATGCCCTGCCTCATCTCCTGCTGTATCTGGCTGGCATTGAGACACCTACCTATAAGGAGGAATATAACATCCTGAGTCCGAAATATGACGAGATGCGACCACGTATCCTCAAAAACTCTGCCGATTACGACAAACTTCGTGATGCGCATCTGGAAAAGATAAAAAAGGAAGAAAGTAAAAAGGTAAAAAAGAAAGAAAGGAGAAACTAATTATGAATAGTGCTATTCTATCACGCCCGGCATGCAATGCCCTGAGAGGACTCGCCATCATCGGCATCTTCTTACATAACTACTGCCATTGGCTGGGACCTATTGTCAAGGAGAACGAGTATCAATACTTCCAGCACAATGTTGACTGGCTGAACCAGGTAATGGTCAGCATGGACCTCAACCTGCCTGTACACCTGCTCTCGTTCTTCGGCCATTACGGTGTGCCCGTATTCCTCTTTCTGAGTGCTTACGGACTGGTGATGAAATATGAGGCTAAACCTCATCTCTCTACCGAACAGCAGACCAGAATGTACAGCATCTCGGGCAAGAAACTTACAGGAAGCATCAACTGGCGCGAACCGCTCCACTTTATCCGCTATCACTATCTGAAGCTCTTCAAGATGATGATAGTAGGTTTCGTGGCATTCACGATGCTCGATCTTATCACGCCTGGCTCTCACCACTATGCAGCGCTCGACATCGTTGCGATGCTGGGCATGTTCAATAATGTATTGCCAAATCCGGATAACATCATCTGGCCGGGTCCGTACTGGTTCTTCGGTCTGATGCTGCAACTTTACATCGTCTATCGTCTGCTGCTCTATCGCCGCCATTGGGGATGGACCGTAGGATTGATGGCCATCTGCATCGTCATCCAGCTCCTCCTGGGCTTTGACAATCCGGAGAGTGAAGTGATGAACCGCTACCGCTACAACTTTATGGGCGGCATGTTGCCATTCGGTTTGGGCATACTCTATGCCAGATATGGCGAAAAGATACTCATGACGTTCCATTCGCCTATCACCAACTTCTTTGGCTGCATCTTCTGCATCTCGCTGATTTACAGTTTGAGCGGCAGCATGGTTGGCTGGACCTTCGTGCCGTTCTTCTTCTGTCTGCTGAGCGTATTGGTAGCCGACCTTCTTCAGAATATCAGTTGGTTATCAGGCTTATATAAGGTATTAGAGTGGATGGGCAGCATATCCGCCGCCCTCTTCGTAACCCATCCTATCACCCGCAAGATATTCATCCCTATCAGCCGTCAGGGCGACATCTATGCCGGTCTGCTCCTCTACATCATATCGAGCATCTGCCTGGCTTGGCTCTTCACCCAACTGATGAAGAAGATTCCAAACCCGAAGCCCTAACCCTCTCTTCAATAGGAAGAAGGAAGGACAAAGGAAAAAGCAAGCGCGCCCCCGTTCCAGGCGATTCCATCGCCTGTCCCCCATAATAAATAAAAAAGAAAACCCAGCATGAATTGGAAGATTAAAGATATAGAACTGGCGAATATCAGCCGGTTTCGCGGCGAGTTGATGGGAGCAGCCATGCTGTTCATCATCCTCTTTCATGTGGCATTGCCTAGAGAAGATGCCTTTTTCGGGCTTCGCAGAATGGGCAATGTCGGTGTAGACATGTTCCTCTTTCTCAGCGGAATAGGTCTCTGGTTCTCGTGGATGAAGAATCCTTCTGCCAAGCATTTCTTCATCCGTCGTTATCTGCGCATCTACCCTACCTGGCTCATCATAGCCTGCCTCTTCTATATCCCTTCTTTCCAGGGCGGAAGCACCTGGAACTGGATCTATCTCTTTGGAGAGATAACCATCAACTGGGGCTTCTGGCTGCATGATGAGCTCAACTTCTGGTACATCCCGGCTACGATGATGCTCTATCTCTTTGCCCCTGCCTACATGGAACTCATCAAGCGCCATCCTATCTACCGCTGGCTGCCGGTGGTGATGATCATGTGGTGCATCCTGGTACAATATGTCACCCCGATACATCAGGCAGTAGGACATCTGGAGATTTTCTGGAGCCGCGTGCCTATCTTCTTCATCGGCATCAACATGGGTGAGATGGTAAGACAGAAACAGACACTCGACGGCGCTTCGATATGGATGATATGGCTCATGTTCCTGATGACGCTGCTGGCGAGCATCTTCCTGGAACAGGAGAAGCACGGCATGTTTCCGCTCTTCCTGGAACGTATGCTCTATATCCCGCTCACCATCACCAGCATCCTGCTGCTGAACCGCATCTTCCGCCGCACCCCGAGCTGGTTTAACAAGGGGTTCATGTTTGTGGGAGCGCTGAGCCTGGAGTGTTATCTGCTCCATATCCACTTCGTGCTGAAATACCTAGAACCGCATCACTTGGGCTATTGGCCTACCTTCTTCCTCTGCATAGGAATCACCCTGCCTGCAGCATGGATTCTGAGCAAGATAGCCGGATGGATTTCTAAAGAGTTAGCTAAGTTTATCAAGTAAAAAGGAGTTTATTTATTAAGAAAAATAGGAGTTTTATGAACGAGAATAAATTGGAAGACAGTAAAGGTTTTGCAGCGCTGCTGCGACTGGTTCGCCCGAAACAATGGATCAAGAATGGCTTTATCTTCTTACCGCTGTTCTTTGGCGGCGCCCTGTTGCATACAGATGCCCTGCTGGCGGGTCTGATTACTTTCTTCGCCTACAGTTTTGCCGCATCGAGCATCTATTGTTTCAACGATATCTATGATGTGGAGGCCGACCGCCGCCACCCTGTCAAGTGCCATCGTCCGATAGCATCGGGAGCGGTCAGCATCAAGCAGGCATACGGACTGATGTTCCTGATGTTTGCCCTCTCTATGGGTATATGCAGCCTACTCGGATCATGGGAGACGATGGGAATCATCATCTTCTATTGGTTTCTGAATCTCGGCTACTGCGCCAAATTCAAGCAATATGCCATCATCGATGTGTGTATCGTGGCTTTCGGTTTCGTACTCCGTCTGCTGGCAGGTGGTGTAGCAACGGGCATCGTACTCAGTAAGTGGATTGTGCTGATGACCTTCCTCATCACCCTCTTTATGAGTTTTGCCAAGCGCCGCGATGATGTACTGCGCATGGAGAAGACGGGCGAGGCTCCCCGCAAGAATACCATCCGCTACAACCTCACCTTCATCAACCAGGCTATCACGATTACGGCTTCCGTAACCCTGGTATGTTACATCATGTATACGGTGAGTCCGGAGGTTATCGAGAATTTCCATACCGAGAATCTCTATCTTACGAGTGTCTTTGTGCTGGTTGGTTTGCTGAGATACATCCAGATAGCCGTGGTAGACCAGAAGAGTGGTGACCCTACGAAGATTATCCTGCGCGACCGCATTACCCAGTTTATCGTGCTTGCCTGGTTGCTCTCCTTCCTGATCCTTATTTATATCGTATAAGAAAATGAAGAAAAAATTATATTGTTTCGATTTCGACGGAACGCTGACAACAAGCGATACCCTGCTGGAATTCATCAGATATGCCAAGGGTACCGGTCGTTTTCTGATGGTTTTCCTGATGTACAGTCCGCTTTTGGTACTCATGAAGTTGCATCTCTTTCCCAACTGGAAGGCGAAGCAACTCATCTTTGCCCATCTTTTTGCCGGCATGCGTATCGAGAAGTTTGATGCGCTCTGCCGCGATTTTGCCGAAGAATACCAGCATCTGTTGCGCCCCAAAGGTGTTACGCTGGTACACGAAGCCCTGATTGCAGGTGCTCAGGTTTTCATCGTGAGTGCCAGCATCGACAATTGGGTCCGCCCGTTCTTTAAAGTTCGCGGCCTAGATGGAGTCAGGGTCTTAGGCACCCAGATAGAAGTGATTGACGGCAGACTTACCGGCAAATTCAAGAGCAACAACTGCTATGGAGCAGAGAAGGTGCATCGCATCACAGAGGCACTTTCAGCATCCCCATCTGCCACCTCTCCAGCATCCACCGCTTCCTTCGACCGCTCCCAATACGAGATAGAAGCATTCGGTGATAGCCGTGGCGATCAGGAAATGCTTGCCTTCGCCGACAAAGGTCATTACAAGCCCTTCAGATAAAACGTTGTTATTAGCCCGAAATCAAGTGAACAGGTCATCCATTGTGATTTGTACTTGAGCCAAGGCCGCATACTGTGTAAGGCGCACGCCAAAAGTAGTAATCATCGTTGGGATAATGCCACTTTTTATCCCTGTTTCTGCCACGAAATCAGCGATACGATTACGAATGCGCATATTCGAGGAAAACAAGGATTCTTTAGCCAAATCGATGAATTTTAACTCGATTTGGCTAAAGAATAGGCTATACAATAGCCAAATCGAGCTATTTTCCTTCGATTTGGCTATAGAATATCATGTAGATACCTTTCTATTTTATCCTTTCGCCCGCTCCCAATACGAGATAAAAGCATTCGGTGATAGCCGTGGCGATAAGGAATTGTTGTGACTGTAAGGGCAAAAGCTTTAGTGAGACGTATCGGTTCGTTCCACAGGGTGAAACGAAGCGTTTCTCCGCTTGAAACAAACAGTTTCGTGGTATGAAACAAAATATTTCATGCCATGAAATCGTAATCGCAAAGCTTTTCAATGATATGCTGTTGTAGTTTCCTATATTTAGTTTACTACCTAGAGTCTTATTCCTGGTGAAGGTTG
>JAJWOH010000058.1:0-20595 GCA_021635485.1 Segatella copri
TGATTAAGACAGTTCCAGACCCTACTTTGATGTGTGAGGGATGTGTGTATGATGGTAAGTTTGAGTGTATTCAACATGCATGTTGTGCAGACCCAAACAATCCCGTTAAGTACATTGAAGTAACAGATTGACTAACCACCCTCTCCTGTAAAAGGGAGAGGGTAAAAAGAATATAATTATGACTTTAATGAATTTACAGGAAGAAATTGTTTCTATGATTGCTAAGTGTGGTTCAGAAACTATTGTTGTTAGAACTGACAGCCAGAGTTGGATAAGAGATATAAAATGCCTAAAGCACGCTAATATAGATGGTAGCGAAATGGTAATCATTAATTGAGGAGGAATAGTTATGGCACAAGAAGGATGGATATGCCCTAGATGTGGAAAGGTAAACGCACCTTGGGTAATGCAATGTTCCTGTAATAGGAACACTCAAATATTACCTAAAGTTGGTGCTCCTTACTATGATGGAGACCAAGCAACGTGTAATACAAAGGAGGATAAGCAATGAGTAAAGAAAAAGCGATAATTCATATTAATAATGTTTCCAAGATGATTGGCTCAAAAAGAATAAAGTTGAGTGAAGGCACTATAATACATATTCAAAATGAGTTAGTCTTGGCACTTAAAGAGTTGGAGGATAGAATATGATAAGAGAAGAAGTAGAAAGGAATATAGAAAAATGGCGAGAAATCTCCAGACCTTTTATAGATAAAATGGTCAAATTAAATGTAAGACGCGATGAGTTACTTCGAGAAATGGAACAACTTCAAGAAGACTGTATTAAAGCCTTGCCTGTTAGAATCGGAGATAAAATTATGGATGAAGATGGGCGTGTGGGTTGGCTTTCCAAAATAGTTCCTTATCGTTCACCATCGGAAAGGTTTATGAGATCAACATTACAATTGACTCTCTTCTTCCATATGGAGAAAAAAGATGGTACTCGTGACACTCATGAGGTTTATGTTCATGGTCTCCCAATCAAACTATAACTAATATGACAAGAGAAGAATTACAAAATAAACATGGCGATGCTATCTGTGAGTATTGCAACAAGAACATTATTTCAGAATATAACATCGGCATAGGTTGGCTTTGCGAAGGTCAGTATTGCGAGGAAGCACAAGATGGCTACGCAGCAGAAAATAACATAGAGTTGGAGGATTGATTATGATACAAAAACAGACATGGAAGGATGAAATCAGAATTTTAATAACTGATGAAGAAAATCATGGCTCTGTTCAAATATCCATTCCATTATATGTTAGTGATATTTTCGGCAAGGCTGATGCTCTAATATACGCTCTTTGGGTTGATGTTGTTTATAGAAGAAATGGTGTTGCACAACGCCTGTTACAACTCGCAGAACAACAGGCTAAGTTAAATGGGGTGAAGACAATCGGATTGGAATTTGATAAAGATGAATCTGATAGATTTGTTCTAGATTGGTATCTCCGTAGTGGTTATAAATCATTTGATAAGAAAAGTAATTTATTAATTAAAAAAATATAGTATTAGTTATGTCATGGTTAGCAGTAGATAAAGGTGGCTGTGAACATATTTTTGCAGAAAAACCTTGCAGAAATGAAAGTAATACATTATGGATTTGCTCTGTCTTATATTTATATGGGCAGAGGTACGCAAATACCGGTTGCTGTTACCTTCCTAAAGGAAGCATTAAGAAGCTCATCGGAAAAGAATTGTCTTGGAACGATGAGCCAGTAGAACTTAAAGAAGATTGATATGGAATGGGATGTTAAATTTGTACTAGCAAAGCTTTTGAATGATATGAAGTATAAAGAAGCCGTAGAGTTAATAAATGCCCACAATGATAATGTTGATGCTCAGGATGTAGATATTTTTATATCAGGATTTAGCTTAGTATACGCAGAGCTTCTTAATCCAATATCACCAATATTGGAGAGATACCTTTCTTCTAGTGCCATTTCTTGGCAAGGAAGAATGAGAATAGCTTTAGCTATACAGCAATGCAAGAAACTTAAAAAGAATAATTATGGTAAGAGAATTTGAAGTAAGTATTAGAGTTACTATTGATTCTAAGTGCAAAGATAGTGACGATGATATTATAGAAGCACTTATGGAAGGAGCGGATAAGTATTTCTATCCATATTGTTGTAGTAATGAACATATAGAGCATACTAATAGTACTGCTCATAAAGTTAAATAAAAATGAGAAGTATGCACGAAAAAATTATAGGAGCAGGAGTAGCTAACTTATTTATTGAGCGAATGAAGTTAGAAGGATGGTTGCCCATTAAAGAGTATTTCAAGATGGAAAAACTTGGAATTGAGCTTGATTGGGTATTGGTTCTTACTATGGAGAATGATGGATTTATCGCAATACCAATGGTAGCAGAATATCGTGTTCCACATAAAGATAGTGGGCGAAAATCTGGTTGGTATAAAGATGAGATTGATAATCCAAATAGGAGAATTGACGATTGGACTAATGTCATCATGTTCAAACTTTTAGATAAGCCTAATATTGACGGAATAAGGGATTCTATTCTTGACAAATATAAAGAGGCCGAAGGTATTACAGATACTCATGCTTATAATTTGTCTTTCAATGAGACGGTTGTTAAACAATGTAAGGGGATTAAATGATTATAGCTTATGAAATTAGAAGACATCAAGTTCAAGGCTAAACGTCTTGACAATAACACTTGGGTAGAAGGTTACTTCTATGTTGAATGTGGTAACACTTACATCATCGAGGATAGGCAGAGTGAATCAATGCTTAATAGAAATGATGCACATCAGGTTGACCCTTCTACAGTCTGTATGTCCACAGGGCTGACAGATTGCAAAGGTAATGAGGTTTGGGAAGGTGACATGCTTTCAAATGTTACCAATGATAGTCCTGACGGAATAGTAGTGTTTAAATATGGCGCATTTTGTTTGCTCGCTAAGAATGGTCGCGACTTTTGCGTTGCACTAACATACCTTATGAGTGAGAAAGATTCATTAAATAGATTTAAGGTTATTGGCAATAAATTCGATAAAAAGAAGTAGCGTATGATAAAAAAGATATTAGAAAAAGTAGTTCAAAGACTGAATGCTTTAGCCACAAAGCTTTTTAAGGAAGAGACTTATCCTTATCCTCCTCTTTCAAGAAGAGAACGAAGAAAGTTTGAACGTGACAACATAAAAGCTGAGAAGAATATAGCGTTATGTCGTAGATGTATGAAGAACGCTCCTAGTTGGTGGTGTCCAGGAGAACGTTGCTATTTCTTCCCTTATCGAAGACACGTATTATTAGGAGATAAAAATAAGTAGCATATGGAAATTGTAATTTTATATATAAGTGTTAGTCTTATTTATATATTACTTGCTTGCTTAGATGGAGAGGATGTTAAGCCAAAATGGAAACAATGGTTAGCTGATAAACTAGGTATCAAACCAAAGATAGAGGTTAGATATATAAAGCCACAAGTTATTAAGCTTCATTCAAGTGTTACAATGTCAAACTTTGAAATGCAATACTATTGCCGTGACAAATCTGGCATGGAGCAATTGAAGAGAAGAGCAATAGAATGTGTGTATGATGGCATTCTTAGGGAAATGAAGGCAAATGGATTGGTTTCCATTTCGCAATATAAAGACATCTATACAAATAGCACAATTTATGAGGGGACATGTAGTATTTATAAAAACAAGTAGTATATGAAGATAAGACAAGCTAAGAAAAATCTTGAATATGATGGAGAGAGGAACGGACACACGTTACTTCGATTCAAAATATACATTCAAGAAAGAGAGTAGATTCATTCCTAGATTAAAGAATCTCTATCAGAAAGCAACTATCAGATGGAATAAGGTAAATATGCCGAGTGCCAACGTTAGTTTGTTTCGTTCAATTTTGAGAACTTCAAAGGAATGCAGTCGTTGTAAACATTTCAATGGTATGCTTGCAGGAAGATGTACTAAACTACATAAGTATGTTGAAAGCAGCGATTGGTGTCATGGAACGTTTTTTCATAGAAAGTGAGGTTGATATGAAAATAAGACAAGCTAAGAAGATAATGAAGCAAGTCTATAAGACTAGATATTGGGCATATAGGCAAGGCTATTATTGTGGCAAGAAGGATGCAGGAAAGCTAGCTGGAGACCATCGTTTGTTAAAGGCTATGCGTCTTACAAAGAAGTGGAAAAGCCGCAAGATACGAAACGAAGCGAATAAAATGTTGAAGAAAAATCCGTTAAAACCGAGGGATCTTCAACGTAGTGCTTTAAGATTAATGAGATATGGATGTAGCAAAGCTTAATCAGGAAATTTTAGGCGTAGATTTGGAATACAAAAACGTCTATATTGATGCGGAGAACACAAGAATGATACGTGCCAAATTACCTGATGGGTATTGCGATTTGGTTCGCACAGATGTGTGGAATGGTCGTGTGAATCATCCGGAAGAGCATGATATTGTAAAATATACGGCAATCTCTTGGTATAGAGAAGAATTTGTCGGTGGAGTTGATTTAGGTCGCAACTATATGCATGCTAAATATAAGTTCTTCGAGTTGGTTGTGAATAAAAAATATATTTTGGAAATGAAACATAAGAAAAATGAAAATGCTAGATAATAAGTTAATCATAGATATTCCTAAAGGAATGGAAGTGGATATTGAAAAAAGTGACTTGAAAGCGGGCATTATAGCATTCAAGAAGAGACCCTTCAGCTATAAGGATGTTATATCTACTTTAATAGACCGTGGTCTTAGTCCTGTCGTTGCTAATGTTACTAATAGTAATGTAGAGAAAATTGTTGCATTGGATAAGTTAATGGATATAGCTAAATGTTATAATGGAGATTGGAAACCGGATTGGAATTCTAAAGAATGCAAGCATAATATCATGCGAACCAGCGAATACGGTATTACTTCTAGTAGTGTTTATAACGAAGGTGCTATTTACTTCAAGAACAAAGAAGATGCCCAAGCCGTTATTGATAATCCGAATTTCAGAAGCATTCTTGATGCAATCTATAAGGACTAAGGCTTATGAAGGAAATGTTCTTTAAAAGTGTAAAGTTCCGTGAAGTTCAGCATTTGGCATTCTCGGATGAATATATAACTGCATACGTATCGGTGAACCATGTTCCTAAGATACACCTAAGTGTAAATACACCTCGTGATGAATATGGGTTTGCGAAAGGTAAATCAAAGCGTTACTTTAGAGTGGGGTTTGGAAAATGGCTCACCGAACGAGTGTTTGTTAAGAAATATTTTAGTGAAGAATAAATGAATATAAAAAAGTCAGATATGGGAAATAAGATTAATGTAGCGGAAATCCTAAAGGATAAGCCGCAAGGAACTAAGTTGTACGACTTATTACGCAATATAGACGTAGAGTTAGATAAAGTCAACACAACAGACGTTGGTACTTATATAGAATGTACATCAACTAATGAAGTAGGCAGTACTCTTTTGTTTGATTATTCAAAACTAGGTACAGAAAAATGCTGGCTTGCAGGCTTACGGATTCTCCTTCCTTCTAAGAATATGCGTGACTGGGGCAAGTTCGCCTGGAAGAAGGGCGATTTGCTTATCAATAGTTGTGGATTTCAGTGCATTTTCAAAGAATGGGCATCTGATGATTATACAAAGTTCAACGGATGCTATTCTAATAGCAGGGATGGTTACGAAGACGTATCAAATGCAGAAACAGCTAAGTTTGACAAGTTAGAAAACAATATTGCCTATGGATATGTCAGAGAGATTGAAAGAAAATTAGGTGGCATACTAAACCTTGAGACTTTGGAGATTGAGAAGACTCAGCCAGAGTTCAAGGATGGGGATATAGCTTTTGCCGACTATGGTAATAGACAAGATGTATTTATAGTATCAGATAAAACTGATTTATCAGAAGGTTATAGCTCATTTATTTCTTTAGATTTAAGTAGTCTAACTTTGAGTATGGGCTATAGAACTTGTTTCTTTAAGAAAGACCTTTGTAAACTTCGCCTTGCCACTGACTCAGAGAAAAAACAGCTATTCTCAGCTCTCGAAAAGGAAGGCAAGGTTTGGGATGCTGAGAAGAAAATGATTGTGAACTTGAAGCCAAAGGTAGAGCTGAAACCATTCGATAAGGTGTTGGTTAGACATCAAAAAACTGAGGAATGGCGTGCAAATATATTTAGCCATACAGATAAGACAGATGAATATCTTGACTATGTATGTGTTAATGGTAGATGGGAGTTCTGCATCCCTTACGAAGGCAACGAATCATTGTTAGGTACAACTAAAGATGTGGAGGTAAGTTATGGACGAAGCTTTTAAGAAAGAACTTATAGAGCATTGTAAAAGGCAAATGCAACGCTTTGAGAGAATGGGAAGAACAGATTCTTTCGCATATAAAGAACATGCTGTTTTACTTAGTTTTCTTGAACGTCCATATTTACCTTTTTAATATAGTAATAGTTATGATAGACATAAAGAAAAAAAATCAAGCCGCCAGAGATTACGCAAGAAAAAGCTATCGTGTAATCAGAAAGGTTAGCAAAAACGGCTTTATGGTTCAAAGAGATAAAAATGCCGATAAGCATTTCTTGGATGGCATTGATTGGGCAGAGAAAGAGATATTCAAAGATTTGATTCATAATGCTAACGAAGTTCCTCAAATTGGCAGAGGAAGGATTCTTGCATACTCAAGAGACTGTGGTTATAGAAATCTTTACAACCTATACGATATGATGTACAAGACTGATTGCGGCACATATCAAGAAATGTGGGAATTAGAAGTTAAAGCTTATGGTTTGGATGGTTGGATATACGCAGATGAATTGTTTGACTTAATTATCAAAGGAGGTGAATGCAAATGACCGATGCAGAATTTAATAAGTTTGTGCTTATACTAGAGAATGAAGCGTTTCGGTTTGCAAGAAGTCAAAACGTATTTAAGGAACATCGAGTAGTGATAGAACAGTCTTTCAAGATAGGAGGGATGTTCATTCTTCGAGAGTTGGAAAAGTATTTTAATCAAAAGAAGTAAGCGTATGATATTATATGAGAATCAATGTTTTGAGCTTTTAAAAGCTTTGTGTTATAGTGTCCCACAGAATCCAAATGTCGGTAGGTTTGAGATTGCAAACGTGATACTTGACACATTACAAAAAATAAAAGATGCGGATTAACAGCTTTCGGGCACAAATTTAAAGATAATGACAAAGGAAGAAATATTGGAAAAGGCATCCGATTTTGAGGATGAAGATGAGTTTGTGAAGTGTAATAGATTGCCGTTCACTGAAGAATTGTGGCTTTTACATCAGCTAGTGTATATCGGCTTGTCTTGTACCTATACAGGTCGTGGTTATATAATTGAAAAACTTAAAGATTAGTAAATGGAAGCGAATGATTATTTGAAGGCTATGCAAGCTATGGACGAATTGGATAGACTTGTAACTAGTGTTTATCCGGATAAGTTCAAGTTGGTCTGCAAGAAGCATGGAATAGATGAATGCGAGGCGATGAACATGTATTCGTACTTGCAAAAGATGCATAAAGGTCAGTCTTGGTTAGTTAGATACAAGCCATTGGAATATCTAGAGCGTGTGTTAACACTAGCCAAAGAAGCTTATGCGTCTTACATGAACAACGGCTTGATTCTAAGTATGGTCAATTTTGGTGATAAGTATACAAGAATACTTGTAATATTTGAGAAAGATGGCGTAAGAAGCCAACAAGAATTTGACCTTAGAGAGCAAAGAACATATGTTGATATAGCGGACTTTATTGGAAATGGTTACTCCATCGTATCTGTTATCCGTCAGTCTGACAATGTTGATAGCGAAAAGTTTGTTGGAGAAAAGGATGAACGAAGTCATAGTATTCCTATTTACGATGGTGATGTAATGCTTTGTTACGTGAATAAACCGGAATTTTGGAGTTCAGATTGGCGTAATAGCGGACTTTATATTTGTGAGAGCGGCTCATATCATAGATTGCTATACACCCCGAATAAGGGGTACGTAAGACATGGAGAGCCTGATGTAGATGAAGACTTCACACTTGATATTGGGGAAGAATCCTTCAGTAGTTATGTTATGACTTTAACCCAGTCTTGGTATAAGTTGGGTAATGTTCATGCAGGTATAGGCTTTTTGAAGGAGAAAGAATAGAAGAGTTAAAGGAGAGGAATATCATTTCCCCTCCTTTGCCTTAATCTCCAACTCGATAGGCTTGCCGCAATGAGGGCAGATGATAGCCGGATGTGATAAGGTTTCACCATCAATAGCAAGAAAACTAGATGGCGAACAACCACAAATATTGGCTATTTGCTCTACTTTTGCAAACGAGATAGAACCATTATTGATTTGTTGTGATAATGCCGATTGGGTTATACCTAACTTTTCGGCTACAGATGAAATGGTTTGTCCATGACTTCTAATTATTTTCTTTAAGTCCATACCTTATTATATATAAGTGAATACTAATATTTATTTTGCTGCAAAGATAGCTTATTTCTTTTATACTACCAAAGAAAAATAGTTAAATATTAGAAACGGCTAATAAATAGCAAATAAATGTTTAGAAAAGCCTTATATATGTTAAATAAGTGTTAATATTAGAAAATACTTATAGAAATGTTTGGTAGTATTAGAAAAAACTACTATCTTTGCAATGTCTTTAAGAGATAAAGGCTTTAAAGTTTAACTATTAATTGCTGTTATGCAGCCGAGTCGGCACTCGTAAAACGGTATAGTGATTATGGCTACTACATTAAGAAATACATTGAGTGAGGTAATGAAGCTTGCTTGGCAGTTCATCAAGAAGAACGGCTATACAATGAGCGAGGCTTTAAAGGTTGCTTGGATGAACATCAAGCTGAAGGGTCAGATGAAGAAGCGCATCGTGAAGTTCTACTTTCAGAAGGTTGATGGCAGCTTGCGTGAGGCATTCGGCACATTGAGCGAGAAGGTTATCCCAGCTACACAGGGTGCAGGTCGCAAGATGAATGACACTTGTCAAGTGTACTTCGATACCGAGAAAGAAGAATGGCGTTGCTTCAAGAAGGCAAACCTTATGAGAGTTGCATAACAGATTTCTAACGATTTAAAAAGAAACTAGATATGAGCGCAAAGATTATCGTGATGCAAGGCAACATGGTTGCAACCATCGAAGAGACGAACAAGGACGCATTTATCAAGCGTGGTGAGTATAAAGAGACCGAGCTGGACAGACATAAGCGTGAGGTCGATTTCTTGATTACAAGCATCGCAAACCGCTACGAAGTGACATTCAATCACAAGGTAGAGCTGAAAGAAAGCCGAAGCATCAAGAAAAGCGAATATTTCGATAACATCTACTACGTTACCGAGAACGCATTGAACAAGCTGAAAAAGCAATACTCATACGAGTGTGACTTGTAATAGATTTCGTGAGGCACACGCTAAACTGCACCGGACTTTGAACATTAAACATTTAAGAGATATGGATAAGAATTTGATGGATGCTCTTTACGTTGAGCATGATGGCAAGATTGGCGTTTTAAGCTCAGATGAACGCAAGGTGGTATCACAAGTTATCGGCACGGATTTGACGCTTGTGTACGACAAGAAAGAGGGTAATACGTACCTTTTGATACCACTAACCCGAAACCATAAGTTCGAATGCAAAAGTAGCCACATTATCGTGGATGGCAAGCGGTTCGATTCTGACATCTTTTTCCGCAAGGATGCTTGCCAATGGATTGAGATTGACAAAGAAACGTTATCTAAGGTAGCGTAAGAAATAATGATGTTTAAGCTATGAAAGTATATGTAGTAATTTCTTCATACCAACATGGGTTGGGTGAAGCAGTGGAGGTTGATGCAGAAGTCTTCTCTACCATAGATAAGGCAAGAAAAGCGATAGGACACAAAGGGATGAACACTTTGGAGAATTACAAGCGAGTTTTAAATTGCGATGATTATCTATACAATATCTCAGATTCTTTCTTCCATATCTCAGACAGCGAAGGAGAAACGTGGGACAATTTTGACATCGTAGAACAAGAATTAAAATAATAAAGCTATGAAGATTGATTTTATCAAAAATGTTATAGAAGTTGCGAAGAAGTGTGGTTGCCTTGTGACAATTACACTTGTAAATGGGTAGGTATCTCATGTAAATTTTAGTAAGCATATAAAGAAGTTTACTACTACAGATGATGTTATCTACAACGAAGAGGAACATATTGTGACAATAATTGATACGGATGGAAGTTGTGACTACATTGATAGCGATTCCATCATTCGCATATTTAGTAAAAAAGGTGTTTAACAATTGATTAGATAAGAATATGGATGCAGGTCATGTGAATGTGATATTGGGCGAAGCCGAGAATAAAGGTCTTAGAGGAAATATCAACTTGGTAGGTGGAGCAAAGATAAGTTTCGACTTCAATAGTGTTGGTGGTGAAACCTCTTTCAATTGCAATACAAAGAACAGAACACTTATGATTGGGAGTGGAAGTACAGTAGTGTTTACACGTAAATATATTGATTGTAGCTTTATTCTGTATATTGAAGTGCTTGAACGTACAAACTAATTATAGGAGACAAGAATATGAATATACTAGACTATTATGAGGTTGTCACCTCAAAGATTTTCAAGTTGGAAAGCATGAACGAGGGGCTTGTATTGATAGCACCGGAGCAGGAGGTAGATGGAGTCCGTTCCTTGATGGTGGGATTATATGTTCCTGAGCATGAACGATACAAGATATATACTTTCCGTTCATCTATGAACGAGGGCGAACTTGGCGACAAGTACAAGGCGATGGTCGGCACGATGGATGTGCTTAAACCGGATTGGGACAGAATTAGAAAGAAAAGACGGAAGAGGATTTAACCTCTTACCGCCTTAAGGATGCAAGCTATTTCAAGATTATTTTTAGAAAACATGAAAATAAATTAGAGTTTCCTTGTATTTCTCGAAGGTTTTTGTTACCTTTGCGGATGCAAATAATAAAACAATGAGCTTATGAAAGTATTATCAATTCGTCAGCCGTATGCTTGGTTAATCGCTATCGGCTGCAAGACCATTGAGAATAGAACATGGAATAGAAAGTTCCGTGGTCGTTTCCTTATTCATGCTAGTCAAGCTAAACCTGAAAAACTTGACGGATGGCAGGAGAGCGCAATGAAGAAATATTGCCAAGAGCATGGTATTGTTATTCCGGACTTCAAAGACTTGCCAACGTCAGCCATTATTGGCAGTGTAGAGTTGGATGATATTCAATTTCATGAGGCTTATCCGGATGCATTTGCTGAAGATTTCCAATATCATTGGTTCTTGAAGAATGCTAAATTGTTCGATGAGCCGATTAGAAACGTCAAAGGCAAGTTGTTCCTCTGGGATTATGAGTATAATGAAGCAGAAATGTAAAATAACAATACTTTTGTAATAAAAATACAAGTCATTGAAAATTAGCGCAAAAGTGTTTGTTCTTCTAAGAGATAGATAAGAAGTAAATGTAAATATATTATTAAATGTCTAGAATATGAAGAAGGTCTTATATTTTATTTCTTTTGTTGTGCTCTTGTTGACTAGTTGCACATCAAAGGAAAACAAAGCAGATGCCCTTATTAAGGCAAGAGGGTTTGAGTGCGCCAATGTAGAGAAGTTAGAGGAATTTCAATGCAATCCTGCTTCTGCCGAAATGGTTATGGTTGCTTATAATAGTTTGTGGCGCAACGACTCGCTGTCTAGGAATATGTATTTGTCTAGTAGTAATATCAATTATGTTTATAATGAGATACAAAGACAAGAGCAAAATGCAAAAAATCTGTTGGAAAAAGCTGATGAGATTGGCATGATTAATAATCATACAGAATTATGTGGTTATTATGTTGTTATCTCTCCTGATAAGATTAATGGTGCGTATATAGACAAAAATAGAAAATGTACAAGATATGAAGTATTCTTCGATAAAGATGTCGAACGTATCATAGGAATACATCCAATTCGTAAATAAACGAATTAACAGGTTTAGTGTTGTAAAGTTAGTATATTAACAATTTAGATAAATGTGATTATGAAGAAAATTGCTTACGTAGCCATTATTGCAGTAATTGTTGTCATTTGTGGTTACGCAATAAAGGTTGCCTCTGAAAGAGACAAGATGATAGCTGAAGAGTGGGAACAGCATGAAATACGAGCTATATCCAAGGATTCCTGTATGCCAAAACGTGACTTGGTTTTAAAAAAATATTTTGGCAAAAGCTATAAGGTGATTGATAGTCAGTTTTATAACAATAAGGGTTATAATGATCAGAATGGTAGCTTTAGTGATAAAGGAACTGTAGAGGGTGTTGTGGAAGGAAAAAATGGGAAATTTGCGTATGATATGAAAGTCTCAATTCCTTATAGGAATCCTAAAGATTGGAATTTGGAATCGTTGATAGTGAAAGACTTGAAATCATGTCATTATGTATATATCGTGAGAGATGGGAAGCGTGAAGACCCAAGAGAATACGAAAAAGCAAATGCTATCAGTTCTTCTAGTGAGACCGATGTGTATGTTTCGGATGAAGACCTGTATTCAATAGAGGATGCTCTTCAAAAAGAGTGGAATGTTAGCAATGCTTCAAGTTCCGTAGGTGCGGAAAGCTCCAATGTATTCAAGGTGAAGAAAGAAAGCGTTAGTGGACGTGAGGTCACTGTTTCTTATTCTTTACGTTCAACCTATGGTGGTCAGAAAAAATTCGTAGATTTGCATGGTGTTGTCAAGAAGAATAGTGATGGCTCTTGGAGTGTCGTAAACTTAGGATATTAACAGTTTAAATAAATGTGATTATGAAGAAGAAAGTGATAATTGCCATCATCGTAGCTATCGTTGTGATAGGTGGCGGAATTGGTGGCTACGTGTACCATTCCAACCAAGTGAAGGCAGAGAATGCTGCTATTTGCAAGTCTAAGGCTAAAGATATACGTATGTCTTCGATTCGCCTTATATATGGACTAAAATTTATAACAGCTGATTTTATTACGAATTGGAATAGCTCAATAGAAAACGAAGTGGCAATAAACATGAGTAATAAAATCGTAAGTTGCGATGATTTTTCTAAGGCAATGTCTTGGAGATGGTCTTTTTATGATAAGGTCGGGTCTTTTCAAAGAGTGGATAGCTGTGTAAACAAAATGGCAAGTGATTTGTCTTTATTGGCAAAAAACGAAGAGTCAGACAAGCAATTAGTAGAAAAATTTGAAAAAGAATTAGAGATAATTGAAAAAATCAAATCTTTAACAAAAAGACCAACCGGAACGCTTTTAGAGTATTCTGAAAACGTATCTTCCTTGTTTAGCAAACTCTATGATCTTGATGATGAAATATCAAAGACTGTCTTGATTGAAGAGTTGCATGGAAGCGAACGTGTAAAGTTGACATTATGTGATGTTTGGGGAGAGGGGTTGTTGGACTACCCAAAAGCAAAAACAAAAGTTATAAAAATAACGGCAAAGGATTACGTTTTCATAGACTTAAAGGATAATCTTAATAAATTATCAGATTAGCGAGGAAACTAAACTTTGTTATTAATTATAATAATGTGTAATCTTTAAAATAGGTTTCTAAAAGAAAATAAAGTTTAAAAGAATAAAGAAATACACTAAATAACTGCATGTTTCAGAAACTATGCTTATCTTTGCAAACGAAATCAGAAATGTTTTAGCCGTGAAGAGGTAAGCATGGTTACTGAGATAAGAAGAAATTACATGCTGGTTTGATGAGACTCAATTGAACGAGGAGGAAGTATTACAGGTGGCCGAGATTGCAGGTCTTCGCTATCATGTCGGTACTTATAGAAAGCTTTATGGAGCATTTAGAGTCGAAAAGAAATAATTCACATAACTACAAAGGTAGGGTAAGGTAAGGCTGGGTTAGGTCTGGTAAGGTAAAGAGTGGTTTGGTGGAGTGAAGTGGAGTTAGGTAAGGTTTAGTGGAGAAGAACTTCCTACATGGTGGTTATCCAAGGTTCGATTCCTTGGTAGGAAGCAATTTTAAAAGAATTACAGACTGTCGTGATTTGACGGTCTTTATATATAGAAGAAAAATAAGTAAACAAGACCGAGCCTTCTGCATGTGAATGTGGAAGGCTTTTTTAGTATCTATACCTTAATTTTTGCACTTAAATCTTTAGTGAAATAGCACGCCTTTATTCTTTCGTTATTCCTTTGATTATTAATTAATTTTGCCAATAAAATTATAAAAAATGGCAGAATTAAGATTCGATGTCAAAGCGAATTTCGAGCAGGTTACGAAACTTCGTTCCGAGTGCGAAAAGTTGAGGGCTGAGTTGTTGAAGACCAATAAGTCAACCGACCCAGCTATTGTTGCGGATTTGACGGAAAAATATGCAGATGCAAGTAATCGCTTAAAGGATTTAACGCAAGCAGCTTCAAGAGCCGCTTACGTGATGTCTTCTGAGTTTAACAAGAAGATGCAAGCAGCCGCAAGGGAAGTTTATAGCTATGAACTTCAAATGCAAGCTACCAAATACCGAATAGAGAAAATCCAACAGCAAATCACTAACAAGAGATTAACTCTTGGAGTTACAACGGATAAGTCATCCATAGATTCTTTACAGAAGAATATTGACTATCTGAAAGGTTCTTTGGCAGGTCAAACTGCGCAGCTGAAGAACCTAGAAGGAGGTGCTGTCGGTGCTCGTCAGACCTTGGAGAATATGCGGAATGAGTATGTTTTGTATGCAGGTTCAGCAAATCCGGCAAAAGAGGCAACAAATATGTTGACCGATAGCATGAGCCAAATGATAGAACGCATGAAGTCCGCTCCAACTGCCGGAGAGGGCATGTCTAGCTTGTTCCAAAGGGTAACGGGTGATGCTCACATGCTTTCGGCAACATTACTTGGTGGTTTAGGATTTGAGCAACTGGCAGGTAGTATCTTTAATACTCGTTCTCAATTCCAACAACTTGAAATATCTTTCAATACCATGCTTGGTAGTGCGGATAAGTCTAAACAATTGATGGATGAACTTATCCAAACGGCAGCTCATACGCCTTTTGACATGTCCAGTATTACGAGCGGAGCAAAACAACTTTTGGCATACGGAACGGAAGCGAAAGATGTTAATAAAACTCTTGTTCAGCTAGGTGACATTGCTTCGGGCTTGAACATTCCGCTTGGAGAACTTGTTTATCTTTACGGAACGACCGTTTCGCAAGGAAGAATGTTTACAATGGATTTGCGTCAGTTCATGGGTAGAGGTGTTCCATTAGCAGAAGAATTGGGTAAAATCTTACACCAAAACACAACTGAGGTTCAAGAGTCTGTTTCTAAGGGAAAAGTCACATCAGACATCTTCAAGGAGGCTATCGCTAATATGACGCAAGCTGGCGGTCGTTTCGGAGGCTTGATGGAGCAACAATCAAAGACATTGGAGGGTCAGTGGAGTAACATTGGCGATTCCATCCAGCAAGCGTTCAACGAAATCGGCAAAAAATCCGAGGGCGTGTTCTCTAGTGGATTGTCAATTATTTCTGCTATGGTAGAGAATTGGCAAGAGGTAATAAAAGTTATTGGTGTAGCTACAATAGCTGTTGGTTCTTATCGTGCATCGTTAATGGCGGCTGCTTCTATTCGCAAAGCTGAGGAAGCGCAACAAGCCGATGATATGATGAAGGGAATTGATGCAGAAATCAAGCGTTTGCAAGACCTAGAGAACTCAAACTACAAGTCGCTGGGTAAGGACAAAAAGCAAGAGCGAGTAAGCAAACAACAAGACTTGGCAAGTATTGTTGGAGATACTGCTGTGTCCGATGACTTTGTAAAGGCAAGGTTAGATACAGCCGAGCAAGAGGGCGTTATTTCGGCACAAATGCGTTCCCAACTAGAGACGAAACGTGAACTTTTACAGGCTCAGCAACAAGCAACAGCACAAAGCCAGATAGAACTTGATGAAGAAAAAAGAAAGACCGAGGAACTTCGTCAACAAAAAATAGAGTCTCTTAAAGATGATTTGAAGACTACTACGGAGAAAATATCAAATCTTGATGATAGGGATGTAGAGTTGGCTAGACAATATACATCAGCTTTGAATGATTTACAAGATGCCCAAGATGCCTTTGCTGAGGCTCAAAAATTGGTTGAGGAAACTGCTGGTGGCGCAAACTTGGCTTTTGATGCAGAGGGTAATGCCGTGAATGCGCTAGAAGCAAAAGAACGTTTGGAAACGGCAACAAAACAAGTGAATGCTGCTCAAACAAAGATTTCGACCATTGAAAGCGAACGTAAGACGATTGCTCAAACAAAGGAGAATTTGAGTAAGCAACAGGCTACGATACAAAATAATATTAACACTGTTTCCCAAGCTTCCAATACTACGGCAAAGAAAGCTGGGATATTGGCGACAACAACAGCCACTATCAAAAATGCGCTTTATGCAGCAGGTACAAAATATACGACTACGGTAGTTAATCTTTTTTCTAGTGCGGTAAGAAGTAGTGGAAATGCCTTGAAGAGTTTATGGGCGGCAATGGCTGCTAATCCGATAGGTGCATTGATAACACTGGGAACAACTTTGTATTCCGTATTTTCTATGTTTGGAGACGAGACTGAAGAAATTTCGGCAGATACAACACATTTTGGGGAAACAACAAGTTTGACCAGTAAAAAGGTTGAGACATTGATGAATGTGTTGAGAAATACGAATGAAAGTACTGATGCACATAAAAAAGCAAAAGATGAACTTATTGGGGTATATGAACAATATGGAATAAAATGCGACAATGAAAAGGATAATTTGGAAACGTTGAAAAATAAGCATGACGCTTTTATTGCTTCTTTACAATTAGAAAATGCTGAACGAGAAAAAGCTAACGCTTTGATGTCTATATCTTCTCAATATGAGGAAGCAAGGAAAAACCTAGATAAGGATTTTTCTGATTCACTAGGTGGTAGTTGGCTTGATTTCGGACAACATATTGATAAAGAAGACATATCAGCTGTACAGATGATGTTTAATTCACTTGTTTCTGATGATGTGTTGACTAAGATAGACTCTTTAAGGCAGAAAATGGATTCCGCAAAGAAAGGAACATTGGAATATGCTAATGCCGCACAAGAATACGATGCTGCTCTTCGCAACCTGTTAGTTCCTTTTGAGGAATGGGGTAAGAAGATGGGGTACAATAGTTTCGTGATGGCAAGTTTGCGAAGTTCGATATTAAAGCATATAGATAGTATAAACTCTTTGAATGAAAGTTACAAAAAGGCAGAGGACGCAATATATAAAGGAAGCACAGCGACTGTTGATTGGAATAACTCCCAAGCAAAGGCTCGTTGGATAGTTAACAAGAACAAGCAATCAATCCAAGAATTGGTAGAGCAAACTGATAATCTTATCAATTTATGGAATAAAGAATATGGGTTGAATTTAAAAATTCATTATGATGATTCGGAAATTCCAAATTGGATGAAATCTATGACAACGAAGGAGTTGCGAAATTTAATTTCAAGGAGAGAGGCGGATATTTTACAACAGGAAAATCACGAAAAGAAAACTGGGCATAAGTTGGTAACACGTTCAGGAGGTAAGTTTAGGTCAAGAACGGAAAACCAAACGGATGTCGCAATGGCGAAATCTATAATTCAATCACGTACACCAAAGAGTAGTACAACAACAAAATCAAATACAACCCATACTACTCCAAAGAAAACAGGTACAACGGATGACCCACAAGCAAGAGCGTATGAACGCAAGAAGGCTGAGGAGGACTATTCCAAGTCTATTTCATCCTATTCGGAGAAAGCTATCCAAGACATGACCAAGAACCGCATCAATGCGATGAATGAGGGTTATAGCAAGGAATTGGCTCAGATTACCGAGAATGCCGACAAGGAGAGAAAGGCGGTAGAAGAAGGTATAGACAAATTGGTTGAGGCTAGGAAAAAGCGTGACCAAGCTGTTTGGGTTAATTCCGGCAAGGGTCGTAAGGCTAATATGTGGAAACAGAGCAAAACCGATGAAGAGTATAAGAATGAGGTTTTGAATGAAACCATGAAGGATAGCAAGGGTAATCCGGTTAAGGTTAATGGCATGAATATGACCATAGGCATGAGCGTTGCTAATCAGATGAATGCAATTCGAGATAAGGCGGTAAGGCAGAATGAGGATGTGATTGCTAAAGAAGCGCAAAGCATGTACGATTATCTGAAGACTTATGGCACATTCCAGGAGCAGAAGTTAGCTATTGCTGCCGATTATGCTAAGAGGATTAGCGAGGTTGAAAACTCTACGGATTCGGACTCAAGCAAGCAATGGAAGATAAAGTCTTTGAAAGAAGAGCAGAAGAAAGAGACGGATTCGGTTGAGGCTAGTGCTATTATGCAGAAGATAGACTGGTATCAAGTCTTCGGAAATGTTGGTGGCATTATGAAAGATGCGCTTGTTCCTTTATTGGCAGATCTGGATAAGTTCGTAGGTACGGATAAGTTCCAAAATTTGGGTGCAGACCAGCAGAAGAGTATCGTTGATGCTATGCAGAATATCCGTAATTCGATTGGCAATACAAGTGATTTAGGTTGGAAAGACCTTGCAAGGGATGTTGTAGCTTATCAGGATGCTCTGAAGAATGCGAAAATTGCACAAGAGGAATACACGAAAACGGAAACTTTGCTTATACCTCGTATTAAGGTTTTGCAAGAACAGATTGAGAATGCGAAAAAGTCGGGCAATGTTGCAGAGCAAACAAGGCTACAAGAAGAATTGAATAAAGTTCAAGGTCAGTTAGCGGAGTCCGGAAAGAAGATTGTTACGGCTAACACAAAAGTTCGTACTAGTGGTCAGAAGTTGGCTCAAACGACACAGAATGTGACACAACCGATTTCTGCTATCCATGAGTTCCTTTCTACTTCTGGACTATCCGATTTGGCATCTCTTTGGGATAGTTTTGACCAACTTAAAGGTGGAATTGACGGATTGAAAGCTTTAAAGGAGGCTAAAAATGCGGCTGACGGACTGAAGGATATGGGTAAGGAAGCCGCAGATGCTGCCGCAGCCGCTGGCAAAAAAGCTGGCGATGCGCTAAGTGAAGGATTGTCAAAAGCCGGACTTATAGGCCAAATTGTTGCTGCCATTTTGAAGATACTTGATGTTTTGAAGGATGGTATCGGAACATTGATTAGCAGCTTGATTGATACAGTTCTGAATGCGGTCAATGGTATATTGAAGAATATCCTAAGTGGTGAGTTTATCACACAGATAGGAGGGTCTTTGGTAAGCGGCATTGGTAATATTCTCAATACAATATCGTTTGGTGGATTCAATAGTTTGTTTGGAGTAGGTGGAAACGCAAAAGAAGTAAACCGGACTATAGACAAATTGACGGCTAGGAATGAAATCTTGACGGATGCAATAGACAGATTACGTGACTCTATAGACAAAACTAGTGGTATCAAAGCCGTAGAAGACGCAGAAAAAGCTGAAAAACTTCAAAAGGAAAAAGAGCAAAACTTAAAGGACATCATGGTGGCTCAAATGGGTTATCATGGTTCTCATGGTAGTTTTAATAAATACTTTAAAGGTTTTTCTCAAGAGCAAATCAATAAGGTGTCTGAAGCGATAGGTAGACAATGGAATGGAAACCTAAGCGATATACGGTCTGCCGATGAAGCTAATGCGTTGTTGCAAAATCCGGATATTGTTAACAAGATTCAGAACACTGGTAAGGGAAATTATGGAGGAAGAGTCCTCGAAAAGTTGAAAGATTATGCGGCTGAGGCAGGAACATTAGAGGATATTGCTGATGACCTTGCAGAAAGCTTGACGCAAATATCTTTTGATAGTTTGAAGAGCGAGTTCATAGATACTTTGATGGATATGAATTCCTCTGCTCAGGACTTCTCTGATAATTTCTCCAAGATGCTTATGCAAGCCGTTCTGAAAGCTAAGGTAGATGATTTGTTGGGTAATGATATGCAAGCATTCTATGATGAGTGGACGGAGCGAGCTAAGGCAAATGGTGGCAAATTGTCTCAGACGGATATTAATGAATTGAAGGGAAGGTACGATGAAATGGTTCAAGAAGGACTGAAGATTAGAGATGAAGTAGCCGAAATAACTGGTTACAAGCAATCTTACGAGCAGTCTGCGTCTTCCGGTTCTTTTGAATCAATGAGCCAAGATACAGGCGATGAGTTGAATGGTCGTTTCACAGCGGTACAAATTGCCACAGAGGGAACGTATGAGGAAACAAAGCTCATAAATACCAAGTTGGATGCTATTGCGGCTCGTGAAGGTGGCGCAGAGGGTAGCTTACTAACAGCTAGCGTGAATACTATTATGGGTAATGTTGGAAACATTTGGTTAGCTGTTGATGAGGGTAGGACTATCCTTGCACAAAGCTTGATGTACTTGCAGTCGATTGATGAGCGACAAGAGCGTTGGCATAAGCCTATGTTGCAAGCATTCAATGATATACACGAATTGAAAGATAAGATGAGTAGATTGTAAACTTAATTTGTGCTATGTTAAAGTAAGAGGGGAATGCGTGATGCACTCTCCTCTTTTTTTTTAGTATGCTCGGCATGAGCTTATTCTAATGGGTGCAAGTCCCTAACAAGCCCTAATA
>JAJWOH010000059.1:0-10073 GCA_021635485.1 Segatella copri
TTTTCGAAACGACTCTTAAATGATGAGTTTCAAAAATTTTGGGAAAAGAAAAAAAACGTAAAAATCCCGTTGCCAGCCATCCGGCTTGTACAACGGGATTTTTACGTTTATTATATCAAGTCCGAGATTTTACTTCTCGTTCTTCACTGCCTTCATGATAATCTCGAAGTGATTACCACTCTTCAAGATGACATTCTTCAGGAAGTCTGAAATCTCAGATGCCTTCAGATTCTTCACCATCTCCTTGTAATCGCTATGAGTATCAACACCCATACGCTCGAATGTGCTCAATGCACCGAGCCAATAGCCATTAGTCTTTTCGCTAACAGCTGCCTGCTTCAGGAGAATCTCCTTTACCTTCTGAAGGTCTTCTGCATTTGGCTGAGCTACGGTCTCTTCCATACCCTTGAAGAAGTAAGGAATAGCAATATCCGACTTCTCTGGGTTCAACTGAGCCACGGCTGAAATAGAGATGGCTGCCTTGTTGTCATAATCACGAAGCAAACCATAGTTTGCACCTGCATGATAAGCAGCGCTGAGTTCCTCACGGATAGTACGCAAATACTTCATCTCCAAAAGGCGGGCTGAAACATCAGCAAGAACCATATACTGCAAGGTGAATGGAGCCTTGGTATACCAGATTTCTGTAGCCTGGTTCTGTGGGTTCTCCATTGCCTTGGTAAAGACATTGCTAACCTTACCATTAGCATAAGGAATCTGCTTGTTCTTCAGCTTGAAGCCATTGTTTGGCAGACTGGCAATATACTGCTCAATGAGTGGGAGGAGAGTCTTCTCATCATAGTTACCTACGAAATAGAAGGTGAAGTCCTTGGCATTGCCGTAGAACTGCTTACCAATCTCCAGGATACGGTCGTAATTGAGATCCTTGATGTCGCTTGCCTCTGGTACACGGGCAAGTTTGCTGCCCAAATAGAGAGTACTCTGAACAGAATCCTGATATACGAGGCTAGGGTTGTTGCTCTTGTTGGCAAGAACAGTAGCCATCATACTCTTCATATTGTCGAAGCTCTTCTGGTCCTTGCTTACTGCGGTCATCTTGAGATAGATGAGCTGCATCAGGGTTTCGATGTCCTTAGGAGTAGAATTGCCCTTCAAACCATGATTGAATGGACTCAAGCTGAACGAAACGCCAGCCTGCTTACCAGCCATAGCCTTTTCAAGTTCATTACTTGAGAAATTGCCAAGACCACTGGCATCGAGCACATCAGCTGCGAATGCCGCATTCATGAAGTCTGCCTTGCCGAAAGTAGAATAACCCACATTGGCTGAAGCTGCGAAGGCAATCTCGTTGTCCTTGAAATCGGTCTTCTTCAATACCACCTTAGCGCCATTAGAAAGAGTCAACTCCTTGAAGCCCAACTTCTTGTTCTCAACAGTCTTCTTAATCTTACCAGCCTTAGGAGCCTGAGCGATGAGAGGTTCCTGCTTAACATTATCCACATAAGCCTCGAGCTTCTCAGCACGTACCTGCTTTACGATGGCAGCAAGTTCCTGCTCTGTAGGATAAACAGCACCAGCCTGCTCACGCATCATAACCAATGAAACAAGGTTGGTATCGCTCTGGCAAACCAACTGCTTGGCATAGCTGTTGATAACCTCAAGAGGCAAGTTTGGAACTACCATCTTCCAAATCTGGCTCTCCTCTTCTACTGAAGGAATAGGCTCGTTAGAAGTGAAGTTATCCACATACTGGGTGGTAAACTGCTCGTTCTTCATCTTATCCTTGTTGGCAAGCGCCTTGTCAACCTGGCTCATGAACTCATCCTTGGCACGCTGATACTCAGTAGCTGTAAAACCGAACTCATGCATACGCTGTGCCTCGCGGAGAACAGCAGCATAAGCCTCCTTAATCTTTCCTGGCTTAGCTACACCGGTAAGGGTGAAAGCATCCTTAGTGCTTGAAATCAGGTATGAATCATCACCGGCATTTGCCTGGAGATATGGACAGCCTGGCTCCAATGCCTTCTCAGCATAACGGGCAGCAATCATAGAAGAAATCACGTTATCCATGTATCCCTTCAGGAGATAGCTCATGTTGCTCTTCAGAGAATCAGGCACAGCATTGTGCTTCATATAAACCTGGAAGAGATCAACCTGCTGCTCCTTATCCTTGTCGATAACATAGATGGCAGAATCATTATCAGATACTTCTACCTTCTCAACCTTAGCGGCATTCTTAGGTACCTTGATACCAGAGAAGAGTTCCTTAATCTTAGCTTCGATATGATTTACATCTACATCACCCACGATGATAATAGCCTGATTGTCTGGGCGATACCATTTGCGATAGTAAGCACGGAGAGTTTCTGGCTTACAGCCATCGATAACGCTCATCAAACCGATAGGGAAACGGTAACCATACTTTTCACCCTGATAGAGCTTAGGAAGTGAACGCTCTATCATGCGCTGCTGACCTACGATACGCATACGGTACTCATTGTGTACCACATCGCGCTCGTCATTGATGGCTTCCTTGGTAAGAGAGATACCATTGCTCCAATCCTTGAGGATGAGCATGCATGAATCTACGGCTGTTGCACGGGTAGTAGGAACGTCGGTAAAGTAATAAACTGTCTTCTCTACTGCTGTATAGGCGTTGAGATTACGGCCATACTGTACGCCGATGCTCTGCAGATAGTCCTGCAGAGAGTTGCCCTTGAAATGGTCGGTACCATTGAAGGCAAGGTGTTCCAAGAGGTGAGCCAAACCGCGCTGGTCATCATTCTCATTGATAGAACCCACTTTCTGTGCGATGTAGAAACTGGCTACATGCTCAGGATAACTGTTGTGACGAATGTAGTAAGTCAATCCATTATCAAGACGACCTATCTTCACATTCTTGTCTACCGGAATAGCTGGCATCTGCTGTGCCATCGCTGTACCTGCAGAAAGGAACAGCACTACTGCTGCAAAAATCTTTCTTAGTTTCATCTGATTTTAATTATTTATGTATTTAATGTTTTCTATATCATTCTTTCTGTATACCTTATTATATATATATCATGCTACTTAATAAGTTCACCTATATATAAACGATAAACCAAGCAATATGGTTATCTTCTGCGATGCAAAATTAAGAAAAATAAAAAAGATTTGCAAACATTTTAGAGAATATCTTCCCAATGTATGCAAATCTTAACCTAAAACTAACATTGGAGGCAGAAAACCAATCCTAACCTACATGAAAACTCTTCATCCATGAACCTCTGAAGAGGCGGAAAAGGAAGAGGATTCCCCTGAATGTGAGTTCGGTAGCCATCGCTATCCATACACCCTCCAAGCCATAGCTCTTGGAAAGCGCATAAGCCAGAGTGAGGCGCACCAGCCACATGGTACCGAGATTGATCATCGCCGGTTTCCTGGTATCGCCCGCTCCTACACAAACACAATAGGTCACGATGCTAGCTGCAAAGAATGGTTCAGCAAAAGCCTCGATGCGCAAACAGATGGTTCCCATCTCACGGATGCTTTCTACCGGAGAAAGAACGCCAATCATCTCAGGAGCAAAGACATACATCACCACTCCCATCACAGCCATCACAGCCATTCCCAGTCCTACTGTCATATAAGCGAAATTCTTGCATAACCCTATTCGCCCTGCTCCATGCGTCTGTCCCACCAGAGTGGTAGCCGCATCACCAATACCATAACCCGGCATATAGCAAAGACTCTCAGCAGTAATAGCAAAAGAATGGGAAGCAATGGCTATATTGCCAAGAGGTGCCACAATCATGGTACTCACTATCTGCGCTCCGCTCATCAATATGTTCTGTATGGCTATCGGAATGCTGATTTTACAGGCATTATGAACATACGACCTGACCCAACGGAAACGGACATGGTCCTGGCGGAGATTCAGTATCTTATTCCTGAAACCTGCAATATAAAGATTAGGCAGAGAGATGCAGACGTAAGCCATCGCCGTTCCTAAGGCAGCCCCCACAACACCCAACTTCAGGATATAGATAAACAGGTAATTGAACACCACATCGCAGATGCAGATCAATACAGCCATCACACTAGGTGTATGCATATTGCCCGCAGATTTCAGCATCATCTCGGATATATGATAAAGGAAAACGAATGGCAGTACCAGACCGTATATCAGAAAATAGCGAGAGGAATTGGTGGCAATATCGGCACCTCCACCCAACCAATAAGGCAGATAAGAATGAATGCCGACACAGAGAAGAGAAACAAAAACGCTGAACGCCACACCGCAAACCAGTGCATGGCGAAACACCTGACGGGCATTTGCAAAATCATTAGCTCCGATAAAATGAGCCACCTGTACAGAAAAGCCTGTAGCCGCCGCACTAAGCAAGCTACCTATAAGCCAAGTAGTTGACTCAATCAATCCGATACTGGCAGAAGCCTCTGCTCCCAGATGACCCACCATCGAAGCATCGATGAAGAACATCATCACCGTAGAAATCTGAGCCAACATAGAAGGTATACTCAATCCTACAATAAGATTGAGTTTCTCGCGCCGATCCATCTCCCTACCCAGGCGAATCGACTCCATCAAATAATCTGTCTTCTTGCTATAAAGCATAAATTAATTTCTCGTATATCGCTCATACAAAAAAATATGTGCATATATCATTTCAAACATATGCACATACTTTTCTCTAAATCTTTATTCTTATTATTTAGTAATCCACTTCTTGCCAGAAGCTCTCTTATAACTCTTGAGCACCATCTCAAAACGGAGCATTGAATAGCCTTGGATTGAAGAATTACCACTCTCGCCATAAGCCAACTGGTATGGAATGAACACCTGCCAATGATCGCCCGGATGCATCTTGAGCAATGCGGTGGTAAAGCCATCGATAAATCCACCGGCCACACTACGGGTAGGATTAGCTGTAGCTGCATCAAAAGCACCCGTAAAACTCTGGTCGAAGACATAACCTTCCTTATAATTTTCAGTAGGAATGAAACGGCCACGATAGCTCACCTGTACCGAGTCGGTAAGAATTGGCGATGTAGTTCCCTCTCCCTTCTTCAGAACATGAACGATGATATTATCGCAATCCTTATAAGTAAGGGTCGCTAAATTACCATTCTGATCCTTGTTCGGAGTCTGGTTTTCGAACGTCCAGTTCTTATAAACGTACCATCCGTTGGCTTCACCCATCTTCCTGGCATAAGCCAAAGTATCGGCAAAAGCCGTCTCGTTACGCTCCTGCCAGTTGGCATATTCAGAGACATTATCATCATCTTCGCTGCATGATGACAGCGTGATTACTACCATCATGAGGAAGAAGAAATATTTCAAACTCTTAAGATTCATCTAAATGTATTTGATTAATTAGAAGTTCTTGATTTCCTTGCCAAGCTTCTTCAATACGCTAGTGATGCTTACGCGCTCCTCGATGATGCTGCGAAGATCTGAGATAGCTACGCGCTCCTGCTCCATGGTATCACGATAACGCAGAGTTACCTTATGATCGTTTGGAGTCTCGTGGTCTACGGTAATACAGAATGGAGTACCGATGGCATCCTGACGACGGTAACGCTTACCGATAGAATCCTTAGGATCGCCATAGTGAGTATTGAAGTGGAACTTCAGCTCGTCTACAATCTCGTGTGCCAACTCTGGCAAACCATACTTCTTATCCAATGGGAACACAGCACACTTAACAGGTGCCAAAGCCTCTGGCAAACGCAAAACAACACGTGTCTCGCCATTCTCCAGCTTCTCCTCGCAGTAAGAGTGGCACATTACGCTGAGGAACATACGGTCTACACCGATAGATGTCTCTACATCGTAAGGTACATAGCTCTCGTTCTTCTCTGGATCGAAGTACTTGATAGAACGGCCGCTGTACTTCTCGTGCTGAGAAAGGTCGAAATTGGTACGGCTGTGGATACCCTCTACCTCCTTGAAGCCGAATGGCATCTTAAACTCGATGTCGGTAGCAGCATTGGCATAGTGAGCCAGCTTCTCGTGGTCGTGGTAACGGTAGTTCTCATTACCCATACCGAGAGCTTCGTGCCAAGCCAGACGAACCTTCTTCCAATACTCAAACCACTTCATCTCAGTACCAGGCTGGCAGAAGAACTGCATCTCCATCTGCTCGAACTCACGCATACGGAATACGAACTGACGGGCTACAACCTCGTTACGGAAAGCCTTACCAATCTGGCAGATACCGAATGGCAACTTCATACGGCCGGTCTTCTGAACACTCAGGTAATCTACGAAGATACCCTGAGCTGTCTCAGGACGGAGATATACCTTGCTTGTTGCATCGCTTGCCGCACCCATCTGGGTAGAGAACATCAGGTTGAACTGACGAACATCAGTCCAGTTCTTGGTACCGCTGATAGGGCAAACGATACCCTCATCCTCGATAATCTGCTTCAGCATCTCCAGGTTAGGACCCTGCATAGCCTCAGTATAGCGGGCATGGAGGTCATCAAACTTCTTCTGGTTCTCCAGAACGCGAGGATTGGTTGCACGGAACTGAGCCTCATCAAAGCTATCGCCGAAACGCTTCTGAGCCTTGGCAATCTCCTTGGCAATCTTCTCCTCATACTTAGCCATGTGATCCTCGATGAGCACATCGGCACGATAACGCTTCTTTGAATCGCGGTTATCAATCAATGGGTCATTGAAGGCATCAACGTGACCGGAAGCCTTCCATACGGTAGGGTGCATGAAGATAGCTGCATCGAGACCAACAATGTTCTCGTGCAACAATACCATACTCTGCCACCAGTACTGCTTGATATTGTTTTTGAGCTCAACACCATTCTGACCATAGTCATAAACGGCAGCCAAGCCATCATAAATTTCACTACTTGGGAACACGAAGCCATATTCCTTGCAATGGCTTACAATTTTCTTAAAAACATCTTCCTGTGCCATGATTAAATCTTATTTTTTTCAAATTTTCGGCAAAGATACTTCTTTTTCTCGAAAAAATGTTGTATTTTTGCCATAAATTAATAAAATAAGTATTAAAAGCTATATATGAGCGACGAAATTAAAGATAAAAACGGTCTTGAAGAGGAAAATTCTCCTAATTTGGAAAATTCTTCTGCAGATTCAGAACAGGATGCTGCTGAAGATGCCAATGAGGAGATTTCGACCGAAAAACATTCCGATTATAAGCCGGTGAACCGATTCGATGCTTCTGCTGTACATCACCTCAGCGGAATGTATCAGAACTGGTTCCTCGACTATGCATCGTATGTTATCCTCGAACGTGCCGTTCCTCATATTGAGGATGGTTTGAAACCGGTACAGCGACGCATCCTCCACTCTATGAAGCGCATGGACGATGGAAGATACAACAAGGTTGCCAATATCGTGGGACATACCATGCAGTTTCACCCTCATGGCGATGCGTCTATCGGAGATGCTTTGGTACAGATGGGACAGAAAGACCTGCTCATCGATACGCAGGGTAACTGGGGAAACATTCTTACGGGCGACCGTGCTGCTGCTCCCCGATACATCGAGGCACGCCTCTCTAAGTTTGCTCTCGACGTGGTTTTCAATCCTAAAACTACCGACTGGCAACTCTCTTATGATGGCAGAAACAAGGAGCCTATCACGCTCCCTGCCAAATTTCCGCTGCTCCTGGCACAAGGTGCCGAGGGTATTGCCGTGGGATTGAGCAGTAAGGTTTTGCCACATAATTTCAATGAGATTTGCGATGCTGCCGTCCACTATCTCAAGGGCGAGCCATTCCAACTCTATCCCGACTTCCCTACAGGCGGTGCCATCGATGTAAGCAAATACAATGATGGACAGCGAGGGGGTGCATTGAAGGTAAGAGCCAAGATAGACAAGCTCGACAACAAGACACTCGTTATCAGCGAGATACCATTCAGCAAGACTACAGGCAGCCTCATCGACTCTATCACCAAAGCGGTAGAAAAGGGTAAAATCAAGGCACGCAAGGTAGATGATGTTACTTCGGCAAATGTTGAGATTCTTGTGCATCTTGCACCAGGTACCTCATCAGATAAAACGATGGACGCACTCTACGCATTCAGCGATTGCGAAATCAACATCTCGCCCAACTGCTGTGTCATCGAAGACAACAAGCCTGTATTCCTCACTATCAGCGATGTGTTGCGCCACAGCGTAGACCGCACAATGGGATTGCTGCGCAAGGAGCTGATGATCAGAAAGGGTGAATTGGAGGAGCAGCTCTTCTTCTCTTCTCTCGAACGAATCTTTATTGAGGAACGCATCTACAAGGAGCGCAAGTTTGAGCAGAGTAAGAGTCAGGATGAGGTTGTTGCCTTTATCGATTCTAAACTCGAACCATTCAAGGACAAGCTCTTTACTGCCGAAGTTGACGGTAAGGGTATGGTAGAATACGCCTTCCATCGGGAAATTACCCGCGAAGATATTCTCAAGCTTCTGGAAATCAAGATGCAGCGCATCCTTAAATATAATAAGGATAAGGCTGATGAACTGCTGATGAAGATTAAGGCTGAACTTGCTGAGATTGAGAACGACCTGGCTCACATGACTGATGTTACCATCAACTGGTTTGAATATCTCAAGGGAAAATACGGCAAGAATCATCCTCGCAAAACAGAAATTAGAAATTTCGATACCATTGAGGTTACCAAGGTGGTAGAGGCTAACCAGAAACTCTACATCAACCGTCAGGAAGGATTCGTTGGTACAGGGTTGAAGAAGGATGAATTCGTATGCAACTGCTCCGACCTCGATGACATCATCATCTTCTATAAGGATGGCAAGTTTAAAGTCACCAAGGTAGCAGACAAGATATTCGTCGGCAAGAATATCCTCCATGTACAGGTATTCAAGAAGAACGATAAGCGCACCATCTACAACTGTGTTTACCGCGACGGCAAGCAAGGCGATTACTTCATCAAGCGATTCAATGTAACCGCCATGACCCGCGACAAGTTGTATGACATCACCCAGGGCACACCTGGCAGCCGCGTCATCTATTTCACCGCCAACCCGAATGGTGAGGCAGAAATCATCAAGTGTACGATGGAGCCAGACCTGACGAAGAAGCGCCAGAGCATCTTCCTGGAGAAGGATTTCTCAGACATTCTGATCAAGGGACGTGCAGCCAAAGGTAATCTCCTGACCAAGCGCACCATTCGCCGCATCGGTCTGAAGAGTCACGGCCACAGTACGTTAGGAGGCAGAAAGGTTTGGTTCGACCCAGACGTAAACCGCATCAACTACGATGAGAACGGCCGATTCCTAGGCGAATTCAATGATGATGATTCTATCTTGGTTGTACTCGACAACGGTGAATTCTACATCACTAATTTCGATGTCAACAACCACTACGAGGACAACATTATCCGCTTAGAAAAATGGGATGAGCACAAGATATGGACGGCTATCCTCTACGATGCCGACAATCAGGGATATCCATACATCAAGCGATTCACGATGGATGCCACCAAGCGCCATCAGAATTTCATGGGCGAAAATCCTAACTGCAAGCTCATCTTGCTTACCGATACGGTTTATCCACGCATCAAGGTTACTTATGGCGGTGTGGATGCCATCCGTCCAGCCGAGGAAATCGATGCCGAACAGTTCATTGCGCAGAAGAGTTTCAAGGCAAAGGGTAAGCGCCTCACGACATGGAAGATAGAAAGTATCGAGGAACTGGAACCAACCCGATTCCCAGAACCGCCTTCTGAGGATAATGATGAAGAGCAGGATTCTTCTGACTCAGAGAATGAAGGTGAGAACCTTGATCCGGATGCTGGCAAGAGCGAGCAACAGGTAATTGACGAATTGACCGGTCAGACCAACCTCTTCTCTGAAAAAGATTTCGAAGAAGACCAGAAGGATAAAGACTGGTTATCGAAGCAATAAACATACAGGTTATCAAGACATTACAATTGCCTATCAGGCCCACAGTAAAATAAAGGGAGTTAAAGCGTTATCCACTTTAACTCCCTTTTTTTATATAAAAAATACCCGGTATATAAAGGCCTTTCTTTATCTGCGCCTTTTTACTTTTTTACCTTTTTACCTTTTATACCCCGCCAGCTTTTTCAGGCAGTATTCCTTAAAGTCATTC
>JAJWOH010000059.1:10173-20575 GCA_021635485.1 Segatella copri
TTTTTACCTTTTATACCCCGCCAGCTTTTTCAGGCAGTATTCCTTAAAGTCATTCCAGTGGTAATAAGGTGCCACATCGCTCTTGATAGGCAAAGTGGTCTCATCTTCATTCAAAAGCACTTTTACCAATACATCATTCGCCTTGTTTCTATAAAAAACAAACTGCAAATTCGTAGCCATCGGGGTAATCTTATAATCCCACCATTGAGAAGCAATCTTCTCCGGATCCTTTATCTCCTCGCCATACCCATTCAAATCCAGTAAACAGGTAAGCGGAGTAACCATCGTATCGTGTCCATATCTCAATGTAGCACCAGGGTGTGGAAGAGCTATGCAGCTATCCGCCTTCTGAATGATGTTTCTCAGGAGATTGCGCTGGGAGAATGGCTGCACATTGCCCGTATAAGGCGAGTTGCCATAAGCCATCTGCCACCAGATATTGGCATTCAGCCAGTTCTGATACAGTTCCTCCTCCGTAAAGAGGTCGTAGAGCGAAACCTTGCCTCTCAGTTCTGTGCCCTGGATAGAACTTGCCATCTCATAGAGTTTTCTGTTCAGGTCGCTCTGGTTGATATTCTGCTTTACCCAGGCAGGGTCGTTGAACAGTTCCTGCATCAGGCGGCTATAGCTAACGTGCTTCTGTGCAAATTCCTGCTGTACCACCTTGATACCCACACTGTTCTTCAAGCTATCCAGATATCTGTCGCCCTGGTTCATATAATACATATCATGCTCGCTGGCATCATGGAAGATATGAAGTTTCGGATTCATGCGGAGCATCTGCTGCAAACCGTTCTCCATAGAGAGGATGCATCGGATTACCAAAGTACTTCGGGCTTCGATATTCGTATTACCGGCAAAAATCTCAGGGAATCGCTCCATCATTCTTCTGGTAATACCCTGATGCTGGAGAGCTCCGAGCGGAGTCAGTTCTCCATCACGTCCCTTGGCGTCATCACGGATCATCTTCACCTTAGCCAGCGTTTCCTCGCCCTTAGCTGTCAGTTTGCCCTCCTGCTTCGCTTTGAGCAGAGAGAAATAAGGCACATCATAAGCCTTCTTGCCAATCATATAGCGGGAACCATGCCGGCCATAATGGCTCAGATAGAAAGGCTTATAACCTTTAGGAGCCGCAGTCAACTGCTTCTGCGGACCACGATAAGCTACATAGTTACTACCCGAAAGCGTAATATCCCGCTTGAAATCCTCTTGCGGAGTCTGTGCTGTCAGAGGCATCGCCAATGTAAGAGATGCCAACAATAATAGATTTTTTGTGTTCATTGTTATCATATAATTTTGTTTGGGAAACATGCAATTTCATTTAATTCCAATTCATCAGTTTTCTCAGGAACGGAAGCAATTCTGCTGCCATCTTCCGATGCTGCAACATACTAGGATGCCAGCTGGCGCCATAACCTAAATCTCCTTTCTGGAAACTGAAATCGAAACGGTAAATATTCTTATCGGTTTTATTGGCATCTGCACAGATTCTATCAAGCACAGTTCGCTGCTTGCTACTCTCCTTCTCGCCGAGCATCGGACCTGTCAACATCACAATCTTTGCATGAGGATACTTGCTACGTACCGTTTTAATAAACATGCGATAATTCTTCTCGTAGAGTTGAATATCATAATTCTTGGTAGAAAGATCGTTCGTACCCAGATTGATGCAGACTAACTGAGGCTGATACTTGGCAAAATCCCATTTTTCATCATGCTGGTCAAATAAGGTATATTCATATTGCCAAGGCATGTTATCGGCATCACCTGTCTTCGGACCATTATAATTACGATATACACCGATACCACTACGGGAGATAGAAGTATGCTGAGCCTTCAGACTGTCACTTACGATATTGGCATAAGTAAGCCAATGGTTCTCCGTTTCATCTTCAAAAGGATCAGACATGTTGATACTTTCTACGCCATAACCGCAGGTGATGGAGTTTCCGATAAATTCAATCTTCCGTTCCGGAAGAGCCGGAGCCTCAACAAGATGACATCCCTTATCAAGAACGAATCCCCTGAATTCCGGTTTACGGAATAAGCCTTCTATCACATACATCACCTTAGCATGATGCACGCCCTTTGGCAAAGCCGCAGCCAGGGTTACAACCGAATCGCGTTCGGCATTAAAGCCCACTTTGAAAGGTTCGCAACCATCAATCTGCGCCATGAAATATCCAGTCTTCGGGCGACACAGCATTTTCAGAGAAGACCCTTGAAAACTAGCCTCAATCGTAGTTCCCGGATAATTGAAACTGGCTACATCAGGATTCTTAGCAAAGCTCACACGCCCAACATACTGAATCATCGGATGAGAAGCCTTTACAATCTCTCCCCCAATAGGAAGAGTAGTTGATTTCTTCACATTTCCAGCCATCATCGTGGAAGAAACCATCAATGTAGCCAGCATCATAACCCATATTTTTTTCATATTCCTGTTATTATAGTTTTTATCTGTCCTTACCATTCAGCCTTCATTTTTGCAAAGTAAAGACAAAACAGTATCTGTTTGCAAAATTACCATTATTTCTCGTAAAAAGCAAGTAAAACCATCATTTTTTTCATTTTTATTTTTTTTATTCAAATTATTATTGTATCTTTGCACCCAAGAATGCGCTTGTGGCGAAATTGGTAGACGCGCTAGACTTAGGATCTAGTGGTTTAGGCCGTGTAGGTTCGAGTCCTATCAGGCGCACCGAAGCAAAATGCTAAATAGTTTATTATCAGCTATTTAGCATTTTTCGTTTTGCAAAATTGCTCGTGTTTTTGCTCGTGTTTGCCTGAATAACTCCCATTTCAGCCTCAGCAGAAGAAACAAGAAAAGCGACCACCCATCACGGGCAATCGCTTTAAATGTTCAATTAAAAAAATAGCTGATTATAGCCATTCGAGTGCAAAGGTACAAAATAAAATTCATACATAGCACTCTAAACGTAACTTTTACTATAACAAGCCCTCTCTTTTCAAAACTTCTTCTTCTGAGGACGCACACGGAAAACCTGACGGAATCCCACATATCTCTAAATCCTCATTTATACCACTATCAGGCGGCAACAAAGTTTCCTTTATTATCTTCTTCGTTCCATCGGGTGCAACCTCAACATATCGGATATAATGCTTTATTGGCTGAGGCTGCCCACCTTTGGCATATTGCAATATTGCAGATACTTTGTTATTCTCCATCGCCCACCTCCTTTTCTCTTAAAGATTGAATCCGTTCCATTATCTGCTCTATAGCCTCATCAGGTGCAGACTTTAATAATTCCTCCAATTTGTGGTATTCGTAATCTAAAGATTGCTGCACATTTAAGGCTTGTTTCTTCGGGATAACATAACCTATCAATCCAGTTATCGCTTTAACACGTTCTACTGGCTGCAAAGATTCTAAATCTTTTTGCAGTTGCTTAGTGTTCTTATCTAATATTTGCCCGATACGCTTTACCAAATCGCTTGTAGCGTGATTTCTTGTGCCCTTTGGTCTACCATTCGGGTTTCCCGATTTTCCACTCTTAAACGCCATATTTTCTGTATTTTAATTGTTATTTACAACAGACCACTGTTACCCCCTCAAAGATTTACCCGTAAACGGGACAAACTTTGTGATTGCTCTCAGGCGGTCTATAGTTCTATCTCCATACTTTTGTTGCAACTCTGGGATATTTAGATTTGTGGAGATTACAAGCAAACGCCCTTTCTTTTCTGCCTCATCTACCAACTCAGGGAAAACCATTCTTTTGTTGCCATAGTTGTTTGCCATCCCCTCGTTTCCCACATCATCCAAACTTAGCAAATGATAGTTTAACAATTCATCTGCTTTGTAATTCATATCCTTAGCATCGCAGCAGTTTAGTATTTTGTGGTGTACCTGATTGATAAGGCACGGCAAAATTCTGATTCCTATTAGCGACTTACCCAAACCACACGAACCAGTCATAAGCAAACCCTTACCCTCGTTATCTGCCATCCAGTCCACAATCGGGCGATAATTGCTTTCACTCCATATCGCTTTTGTGATACGCCCACCTGAGAAACGGGCTACCATAAAATCAAGCCCTCCACGCAAACGCTTTTCTGCATCAGGAATCTTTATTCTCACCATATTAGGCATAGACGGATAATTACCATCTTGCAAATTCTTAATAATTTTGCCTACACTCTCCATATTACCAACCTCCTTTTGAATAATCTTTATTATTAGAATCTTGGAGCACTACCCCCATATCAGGCGTATTTGTTACCTCCTTATTGCTATTAAGCGGAAATACCCCCGAATAATTATTAGCCATAGATTGCTCTACTATTTTCAAAGCAACTTCGCCATTACCACCCGACAAATTACCTAGTCTTGTAATGAACGCCTTTAAACCAGTTGGCTTGTATGTCTGCCCACGTTCTTTTTTATACGCTAGCCATCTAGTTATTGCCTCATTCATTCGGGCATCATCAGAAAAAGAAATAGTTTTCTCTATTAAAGATTTATCTTTATTATCTTTTCTATTTTCTATTTTCTCTTTTCTATTTAGTGAACGTTCGTTCAACGTTCGTTCAACGTTCGTATTACGTTCGTATACGTTTGTATCGTTTCGTATACGTTCGTTCTCCTTTCTAGCCTCATCACGTTCTTTTGCGATACGCTTGTTTGTTTCGCATCGCTTAGAATACTTTGTATCGAAATACACCATATCTTCCTGAATCGCCTGAAACAATATTGCAGATACTGCCGGCACATCATTAGGAACATTACCGCTACTGGCATATTGCGCCATCATCTTTAAGACTTTTCCAGCCTCAGCATCAGACAATAAGCCAACATTCTTTAATCGGTCTGTTTGAAAATTCACAAATTTCATACGCTGCCCTCCATTTCCTTTAGTGTGAACAAACTTAATTGTTGAGGCTTGCGCACCCACAAACTCGGATTTGCAGAATAATAATTAGCCTTATATCCAGTTGTTGCATCAGGTCGCTTGCAGATAGCTTGCAGCAATCCCATTGCCTCCAAATCACGCACATACCACGTTATGCTATTTCTCAGCATTCCCAAATCTAAAGCTGCATCCAGTGTGGTTGCAACCTTATATCGAAAATAGGCTAAAACTTTGGTTATGTCCTTAGAATTGCCTACCTTTGCAGTGTTGTTGTTCGGGCGGTCGTTATGGCTGCCCTTTACTTTTTCTTTCATTCTCCACCCTCCAATATTGATTTTACATCAGATAGCTTGTAACGAGATTTGCGCCCTACCTTGATAGGAATCAGATATTTCTCTTTTTCCCATCGCCACAAAGTATTTTTCGATACGCCCACCATGTCGGCTACATCATCAGGCGTTAAATACCTTTCCTCTTTCTTCTCTGCCTCCTTGGCTGCCATTGCCTCAGTTACGACACATAGCGCAAACTCTTTAAGGTCTGCTACAGATACCACTACCGAAATATTAGCATCAGTGTTTATTAGTTCATTGATGTTCATAATCTATTTTTTTGTTTTTTGGCTCTCCGTGTCTGTTTGGGGATTCTCCCCCACTTCTGCCATTTTCGCCCACATCATCAAGAAACAGATACTTTGAATCCGTGTTTGAACGCTGCAAAGGTAGTGTGTAAAATAACGTCTTGCCAAGCAGTTGTCCAAATTGTCCTGATTGTTGTCCAAATTGTCCTGATTATCTTCTTATCGATTGCGTATGCACACAAAAAAAAGGTGGATTTCTCCACCCTTTAAAGTTTAGTTCTAAATGTTTTTACTGATAGTTTTATTATTCCATTTGCTTTAAGTTCTTCCGCAAAACGTAACTTTAAGCCATTTTCAGGATTTTCAATTAAAGGTTTTCCCAGTTTATCCTTTTCTTTCGCCCAACCTTTAATCTTTCTTGCAATCTCATCATCCGACAAGCCCACTAATTCTGCTATCAAATACGTATTGTTGCGAAACAAATCCAACAAACCACCCGAATAGAAACGCTCTCCCTTTGCATCAGGTACAACGCTCAAAGATTCCTTATATTCCTCTAGCCATTTCATTTGCTGCCCATTTATGGCATACCTTGGGTATCTCTGCATTACACACAAAAGATTCTCTATATCATCAGCAGACAAAGCCCAACCTTTTAGATATCTAAGGAAATCAGACTTTAAAAGCCCTCTAAGGGTATTTGCATAACCTAACATCTTTCGCACTTCGGGCGGTCTGCTATCAGGGATTCTAACCTTTAGTATTCTCATTCCGTTATTTAATTCTACCCATTCACTCACCATTTTCTCGCCCTCCTATTGGTTTAACAATACATTTTCCCTCCATCGTTCTTTTCTCAGGAATTTCAGGATATAATGGAATCGGCATAGCATTATCTTTGTAAAACTGGTTATTCTCCATATCGCTAGCCTTTACTATCTCTGTTATAAGCTGCTTTATTTGCCACTTATATTCGCTTATCTCCATCTTTAAGTTGTTAATCTCAATCTGTAGTTCATTATTAGAGATACCGGCTTTAAGACTTTCTATTTTAGCGTTTGCCAACTCCTGAAAAACGGCAAAGTCCATTATTACTTTGCCATTCTCCAGTTTCTTACAATTTTCCTTTGTTATCATAACTTAGCCTCCTTATCCAATTTGGTTTATAACATCTAGCAAAGTAGAATCCTCTATTTTACGATAGCGAGAAAACGCCTTTGAACCCTCCACGTGTCCACTCATCTTGCCTATTATATTCGGGTCGCTCACCTTAAAGTAAGCATTGCCCACAAAGGTACGTCTTGCCAAATGGCTACTGGCTATTTCGTTTATCGGTCTTATCTCGTTTTCTCCAGTCTTGGGATTCCTGATAACTACATTACGATTTATCCCAACTTCTGTAAAAATCTCCTTTATGGCATCATTGTACTTTTGTGGAGATATAAACGGGAACAATCTCCCTTTGGCATCCACGCCCTTGTATTTCTCAACCAGTGCCAACGCTTTAGGGTGTAAAGGTACACGTGCTTGCAAAGTTTGTTCTCCCTCATCCTTTGTTTTGTGTGGAGCATAAACTAGCATTCCGTCTATAATATTTTCACTTGTTAGCTTTACCAAATCGCCAACACGGCAACCCACAAAACATTGAAATACAAAAATATCCCTCTGAGCCTCCAAACGCTTGCAGCCTGATAAATCATACTCTGCAATCTCGTTACGCTCTGAGATTGAAATGTAGTAAGGCGTACCAAACTTTTCTGAACCTATCTTGATTCCATCAAAAGGGCGATTCTTAGTTTTATCTGATTCATAAAGCCATACAAAGAACGCTTTCAGTTTTTTTGTTAGCTTTACAATTGTGTTATCGCCACGTGTCACTAACTTTGTTTGCCCTTTCTTTACTCCAATCGGATATTGCCTTAACAACTTCTTAAATATTACGGGATATTCCTCTGATAATTCTTTTTCATTTCTCAGGTAGTCCAAAAAATCCTCTATATCAGAACGTGTTATTTTATCCACATCAAAGGAAAACTTCTTATCCTCTGTAGCCTTTCTGAATCCCTCATATCGTGCCACATCACGAACCAGTACACGAATCGCCTTGGTGTGGTCGTAAGAAAAGCCTTTCTTTGTCAAATACTCCTCTGCCAACTCGTAAAAAGTCTTTTTAGCCTCAACCTTTGCAGTATACTTTTCAGGGTGATTATACTTATCTACAACCAACTTAAACCACTTAGTATTGATTGCGCTTTTATCAGTTGTTTGTACCAAATTCAGAATATAAGTACAAAGTGCATCCATCTTTTGCGCTTGTTCTTCGTGATACTTTACATCATTTCCCACCTTGCGCCTATTCACTACAATCTCACCATTGCGGAAATTATCAGGTGTAACAAAGATACCTGACTTTGAACGCACAAAATAATCTTTGCCATTTCTCAGGCTAATCAGCACCTCAGCCAAATTTGTGTCGGCTTGTACCTTGGTGGATAAACGTTTATAAATTGCTGCCATAACTTTTATAATTTTAATTGAACGCTGCAAAGATAATGGTTTTCCCTGAAACCACCAAATTTTGCACGTGCAATTTTTATTTTTGCTCGTGTTTTTGCTCGTGTTTATTCAAACTCAATATAATTTCACAAAAACAAACGCAAAAGATATTAATGTTTTAGTACTGAATTACAAGCAGTTACGTTTTACATCGATTTTCTTAGATTTTATTCGTTTTCCCATATTGTGTGCCTATCAGGCGCACCAAAGAAAATCCTAACTGCCTGATAATAAGCGGTTAGGATTTTTTCTTTTCTATTTTTGGCAACATTTTGGCAACATATTTCAATGCTAATCTATAGTAACAGCCAAAAGCAAGGTATCATTTCACATACTTTCACACTATTTCTTGCGATTACACACACCACTTTAGTTTATCCCCATACATAGAGATTTTCACCCAAAACTGAAAAAATCACAAAGAAAATACATTTTCCTCCTGAATATATACCCTATTTCCAAAGAAAAATGCTATCTTTGTAGCTGTTTTAATATAAATGTGTCCTAAGACAATGCCTTACTTTTTAAGTAGGCTCATTTAGGAACAATAAAGAAGGAAACAATGGAAAAATATATAGAGATATTCAACAAGCTTTGGGAACACTCAGAGAATGAGGTTGTCGAGTTTAAGAAAGCAGAGACCAACTTTGATATCGATGAGTTGGGCAAATACTTCTCCGCTCTTAGCAATGAAGCAAACTTACGTGACCATGAGTTTGCTTGGATTGTATTTGGCGTTTGGGACAAAAAACATCAGATTATCGGTACAACATTCAAAGATGGTGAAGTTGCACTCAACCGTTTGAAGCAAGATATGTCTCAACATACCACCGACAACCTTATCTTTAGAGATATTGTACCTTTAGATATCGAAGGCAAACGAGTTTTATTATTCCAGATACCAGCATCACCACGCAATATAGTGATGCACTGGAAAGGTGTGGCTTATGGTCGTGATGGCGAAAGCCTGAAACCACTGAACCAGGCAAAACAAGATACTATCCGCCAACAGCCACCCATACCAGATTGGACTGCTCAGCTCGTACCAAATGCCACGATCAATGACTTGGATGAACTAGCCGTAGCTACAGCTAAAGTCATGTTCAAAAAAGTTCGTTCGTCAAGTATTCCTGGCAAAGAAATAGATGCGTGGAGTACAGAAGAGTTCTTGGCTAATAGCATGATGATGCGAGAAGGGAAGCTCACTCGTGCAGCCATTCTACTATTGGGCAAACCCCTTTCTATTCAAAAGATTCATCCTGCCGTAGCACAAATCACTTGGACATGGGAAGATGAAGAAGGCATCGTACAAGATTATGAGCATTTTACAATACCTTTCATCTTGACCGTAGATAAGGTGTTGAGCAAAATACGTAACAAGACTATGCGTGAGTTGCCAGGTGGAACCCTGTTCCCTGACACCATGAAACAGTATGATGAATACACCATACGAGAGGCCTTACATAACGCCATCGCACATCAGGATTACACCTTACAGCAGCGAATTGTTTTTGTAGAAGGTCCTAGTACCTTATATTATGGCAATGGTGGCAGTTTCATACCAGGAACAATAGAAAATGCCCTGGAGCATAAAGGACCTCAATTTCATTATCGTAACGATTGTCTTTGCAAGGGCATGGTCAATTTCAATATGATTGATACAGTAGGACGTGGTATCAAGAAGATCTACACAGAGCAACGCAACCGATTCTTTCCAATGCCAGATTACGACATCGACAACGAACATCGTACTGTTGGCGTAACTATCTATGGCAAAATGATCGATGAGAAATATACCAACTTGCTAAAGAGCAACCAGTCTTTGTCACTAAAGGAATGCCTTTGGCTAGATGCCGTACAAAAGCATCATCCTATCACAAAAGAAGCAGCCAAGCTACTATTTGATAAAGGTTTGATTGAAGGACGTGCTCCACATTATACCATATCATTAAAAGTAGCCAAACTGACAAACCAGATTGGTCACTACACAAAAGAGAAAGGACTTGCAGAAAAAAGTATCCAAAAGCTATTATTGCAATTGGCACATAATGCAGGAAAGGTGGGATTTTGGCGCAGAGATGCATTCGAAAGTCTTCAGCATGTTTTTCCTGCAAATAATAGCCATGATGAAAAATTACGAAGAATAGGTCGCCTACTAATTAATATGGCAAAAGATGGCCTGCTAACAAAATCACCCAATGGTAAAAAATGGATTATAAGCCAAAAAGGTGAAGAAGAATTTGGAGCATAAGAGCTATCATATTTCAATCGTTATTGCAGTCGTTTGCGGTCGTTATTGCAGTCGTTTGTGGTCGTTTGCGGTCGTTTTTGTGGTCGTTTGTGGTCGTTTGCGGTCGTTTGTGGTCGTTTTTGTGGTCGTTTGCGGTCGTTT
>JAJWOH010000060.1:0-20564 GCA_021635485.1 Segatella copri
TTGCTTGACAGAAGTGTGATACAGCTACTTATTATGGACGCAAACTTGTCGCCCTGTAAGGGTAAAAGCTTTAAAAATCAGGTATTTATAAAGCTTTTGCCCTTACAGGGCGCCTTGCTGATTGCTATTATACCCAGGGCGCTGCCCTGGGCTAGGAGCTTTTGGGCCTTCAGCCCGTTCTTGAACCACATGCGAAAGTTCTGTTGTTTAAACAAGTCTCTCTATATCTTCTATTGAAAGGTCTGTACCTTTGGCAACTTGCTCTTGTGTGAGCCCTATGCAGAGAAGACGTTTTGCGGTGGCCAACTTTTCTTTGGCAATACCTTCTTCTCTGCCTTCTTTCCAGCCTTCTTCTCTACCTTCTTCTCTGCCTTCTTCTCTGCCTTCTTCCTTCGCAGTATCGATCGAATTTTTTATATCTCGGTAAGCCGGATTGTCATATCGTTCTTCTGATAATCTCATAATCTGTTCTTTTTATAGAATTCTTTTGGCAAAGATACGACTTTTTATAATATCTCCCAAGTTTTTTGGCATAAATCTATCATTTTGATGTAATTTTTGACAAATCTCTAAGATGTTCTTTGAGAAGATACGATATTTGTATCATTTTAGACGATATTGCGAGCGTTTTTGCAAGATTATCAGTACTTTTGTGGCGAAATAATAAATAACGCAAAAATCATAACCGAAATGAAACGAATCTTTTTATCGCTGATACTCACAGCGGCAACCTTGCCTTGGGCTACTGCAGTCCTGGCACAGCAGGACCCATCTGAGGCTCCTGCCACCAGACCCGTAAATCCTGTTTCTGCACCACAGAAACTCATCTTCGTACCGGACTCTCTGAAACCCTATGATTTCAACAAGGATGATGAGAGATGGTGCTGGCGACATAGTGCACAGACCCAGAATATCGTGTATTTCTGGGAAAAGCCATTCGGAGACAATCCGCAGAATCCTCCTTCGCTCGAAGGTAAGCCGATGAAATTCGACTTGGGTAATCTGCAGACTCAGGTAGAACGGTTCTACCGTTTCTTCCGTGACACCCTGAAGTTCTCTCTGCCGGGCAGCATCTGCGACCAATATAAGATGATGGTGATGGTGAATTATTCGCTGGAAGGAACCGCTTACGGCGGAACTTACGATGATTTTATCGGAGCACTCTGGGTAACACCTAACCGTATTCAAGATCAGAAACTCAACTGTCTGGCTCACGAATTGGGACACAGTTTTCAGCTTCAGATTATGGCAGACAAAACGGGCGAAGCCTGGGGAGGAAGTGGCTTCTTCGAGATGACATCCCAATGGATGCTCTGGAGAGTGAATCCCGACTGGATAACAGATGAGAAGTATCATTTTGATGCCTTCAGACAGCTTACCCATAAGGGTTATCTACATCTGGACAACATCTATCATTCGCCATACGTGATAGAGTGGTGGGCTGAGAAGCATGGTTTGGAAAGCATCGCCCAGCTCTATCGTGAGGGAAAAGTAGAAGAGGACCCGGTTGTTACCTACAAGCGGAAGTATAAGATGAGTCAGAAGCAGTTTAATGAGGAGATGTTCGACTGCTACCGCCATCTCGTGAACTTCGATTTCGATTATGCCCGTAAGGAGACCCGTCCTTATGCCTGCACCTTTGATACCAGGATGCTGAAGCAGAAGAATGGTTATCTCCGTCCGGATACAGCTTCGGTTCCTGAGAACTATGGTTTCAATGCCATTAAGTTGGAAATTCCGAAGGCTGGTAAGAAGGTTACTGTAGATTTCAGAGCTCTCGATGCCGAGGGTAATGTGTTCAAGGCATCCAAGGACAAGATGGCACGCACCATCGGTTACCGTTATGGTTTGGTGGGAGTAACTGCCGATACCGATGAATGCATCTACAGTCAGATGGGCGAAGCGATGAATGGAAAGGTTTCACTTGTGACTCCAAAGTTCCAGCCTCTCAAGGCGCTCTATCTCGTGGTGATGGGTGCTCCTTCGAATCATTCGCTCGATCCATCTTCCCGCCGTTTCCCTTATGAGGTAAGAGTGAAATAAGAGTGAAGTACGGATTGGATAAGAATCATCTGCTTAAAATAAAAATATCATCGCTTATGAAGAATAAGACTTTTATAAAGAATAAGACTTTATTTGCTGCATCCCTCGCCTTGATGATGGTGTTGCCGATGCAGGCACAGCGCTTTGAAGACAACTTCGAAGATAAGACGCTGCGACTGGATTACATCGTGGCGGGCGATAGCGTGAACCAGGCTATCTATTTTGAACAGGCTTACAGCAACCCTACCTGGGCGGGCAGAAAGACAAGACTGGATGAGAAATTCCTGAACGGAAACGGACAGGTGACCGTGTATGAGCATGGCACCAACAAGGTGCTCTATGTAAATACTTTCTCAACACTCTTCCAGGAATGGCAGCTTACACAGGAGGCTAAGCATCTGCAGAAATCATTCGAGAGCAGTTTCCTCGTGCCGTTCCCAAAGAAACCGGTGGATATAAGCATCACCCTGAGCGATACGCATCAGAAGGTGACCGCAGAACTGCGCCATACCATCAATCCACAGGATATCCTCATCCGACCATTGGGCGAGAATGGCATCCCTTACCGCTATATCGTGAAGAGCGGAGAGGCTGCCGACTGTGTTGACCTCGCCATCATCGCCGAGGGCTATCGCCAGGACCAGATGGATAAGTTCTATCAGGATGCGCAGCGGGCAGCCGATGCCATCTTCGAGCGCGAACCTTTCGCTTCGCTCAAGTCGAGATTCAACGTGGTGGCTGTTGCAGCTCCATCGCTCGATGAGGGACCAAGTATTCCGCACGAAGGGAAATGGAAGAACACGATGGCTTGCTCTCATTACGATACTTTTTATTCGAACCGTTATCTCACCACGAGCAAGATTCATCGCATCTATGATGCCTTGAGTAATGTGCCTTTCGAGCAGATCATCGTATTGGTGAATTCTCCTACGTATGGTGGCGGCGGCATCTATAACCAGGTAACGCTTTCCACCTCTGATCATCCTACGTTCAAGAAGGTGCTGGTACATGAGTTCGGTCATGGCTATGCGGGCTTGGGCGATGAGTACAGTACCGATGAGTACGACCCGATGTATCCTAGTGATACCGAGCCTTGGGAGCCTAACCTCACCACGCTGAAGGATTTCCAGAGCAAGTGGGCGGATATGATGCCGAAGGGCGTGAAGATTCCTACGCCGCTTGCCAAACTACCGGATCATAAGAATATCAAGAACGCAAAGGAGCAGAAGAAACTCAACGAAGCCGTCTTCAAGATTGGTGTGTTCGAGGGTGCGGGCAACCAGAGCAAGGGATGTTATCGTCCGGCGCAGGTTTGCCGTATGCGAATCAACGAAGTGGATGATTTCTGTCCGGTTTGCCAGCGTGCCATCCGACGCATCACAGATTTCTATACTGGGAAATAATATTTTCCTAACTGGAGAAAAATACTTAAGAAGTCAACAAGTAAAATATCAAGCATAATGAAGAATCAGATTTTAGCTCTTTCGCTGTTGAGCGCAGTTCTGGCGATGCCGGCAGCTACAGCTTCAGCACAGGGCACATTAGAAGATTACAACAGAGCCTATGCGCTGCGTCATCAGTTTTCAGCCGATTCCGTGTTCCATTGGGCACGCTCATCGGCTTGGTGCGATTCCACCCACGTACTGCATTATCAGATTTCTACTCCTCAGGGCAAGAAGTTTGTATCCTATGATGCCGACAAGGATGAGATGAAGACTTATGATTCGCAGGAAGCGATGGAGAAGGCGCTGGGCATCAAGCTTCGCCGCCCTTATAAGCCTCAGTTTGGCAGACGCCATGAGCGCCATTGGATGGAGGTAGATGAGGAGAAGGAGGCTTATCCGGTACTTTCGCCCGACGGCAAGATGGAAGCCTACATCGAAGGTTACAACGTGGTGGTTCATGAGGCAGGAAAACCTTATACTGAAGCCAAGCGAATCCTTACCCAGGATGGTACCATCGGATGCTATTACAGCAACCGCATCCAATGGAGCCCAGACGGCAAGCACATCTTCGTATGCAAGCGTGTTCCGGTAGAGAAGCGCTATGCGTACTACGTAGAATCTTCGCCTGCCGACCAGCTGCAGCCTATCCTCCACAAGCAGGAGTATGCCAAGCCGGGCGATGCCCTGCCACAGCACTATCCGGTCATCATCGATGTGGCTACCGGAAAGAAGGTGGAGGCTGACAAGCATCAGATAGAAAACCAGTATGAACTGGAGTGGATGCAATGGACACCAGACAGCAAGGAGGTGACGATGGAGTACAACCAGCGTGGGCATCATCTCTATCAGATGCTGGCGATGAATGCCGAAACCGGCAAGCTTCGTACCGTGGTAGAGGAGCGTGCCAATACTTTCGTGAACTATGGTCGTCTGTGGCGTCAGTTTATCAAGGATGGCAAGCAACTGCTCTGGATGAGTGAGCGCGACAACTGGAATCATCTCTATCTCTACGATGTGCAGAAGTCGAAGGTTATCCGACAGATTACAAAGGGCGACTGGTTTGTTCGCGGCATCCAGCGTGTGGATGAAGAGAAGGGAGAAATCTATTTCTCGGCTAGTGGCGTGAACAAGAATGAGGACCCATATCTGGTACATTATTATAAAATAGGTATCGACGGCAAGAATATGGTGGCGCTCACTCCTGAAGAGGGAAATCATAGTGCCCAGTATACCTACGATTACCGTTATCTTCTGGATACCTATTCTAAGGTGGATGCCGCTCCTGTTACCGTGCTCAGAGATGCGCAGACCGGTAAGCTCGTCAAGACTCTGGAGACGGCTGATATTGCTACTTTGAAGAAGCACGGATGGGTTGCTCCTGAGGTATTTGTGGCTAAGGGGCGTGATGGCAAGACCGATATGTGGGGCATCATCCAGCGCCCTACCAATTTCGATCCGAACAAGAAATATCCGGTTATCGAGTATATCTATTCGGGTCCGGGCGATGCCTATACTCCGAAGAGTTTTATGCCATACAACTGGTACACCACTTCGCTTGCCGAACTCGGTTTCATCGTAGTCCAGCTCGATGCGATGGGAACTTCCTATCGCGGCAAGAAGTTTGAGGAGGTTTGCTACAAGAACCTGAAGGATGCCGGATTCCCAGACCGTGAGCTCTGGATCAAGGCTGCAGCCAAGAAGTATCCTTATATGGATGCTGATAATGTGGCAATCTATGGCTGTTCGGCAGGCGGACAGGAGAGTACCACAGCCGTATTGCTGCATGGCGATTTCTACAAGGCAGCCTATAGTGCCTGCGGCTGTCACGACAACCGGATGGATAAAATCTGGTGGAACGAGCAATGGATGAGCTGGCCTATCGATTCCAGTTACGTGGAGTGCAGCAACGTGGAGAATGCCCACAAGCTGGAGCGCCCGTTGATGTTGGTGGTAGGAGAGATAGATGACAACGTAGATCCATCGAGCACCTATCAGGTAGTGAATGCCCTGGAAAAGGCGAACAAGGATTTCGAACTCGTGGTGATTCCTGGAGCCCATCATACCATGGGCGAACTCTATGGCGAGCACAAGCGTTACGATTTCTTCGTGAAGAATCTGCTGGGTGTGAAACCGCCTAAATGGAGCGATGTAAAGAGTAAGTAATTCAGGTTTCAATCTGTTGATAGTGAAACTTCTCACTTGAATCATTATTTAAGTTTTGCCCTGAAGCAAACAGATAGTCTTACTATTAAAAAGTAGCTATTTGCTTGTTTCGGGGCTTTTTTTGTTCTTTTTGTTGTATTTCTCGTTATATTTTTGTAATTTTGCGGCATTAAATTATCTAATCAACAGAAAATAAAGATCCATATAATGAGAAAGATATCTACTCTAATGGTTTCTGTGCTCTGCATGATGATGCCTGTAGGGGCTGAGGCGCAGGTACCGACAGCCTTCGTCTCGAAAGGGGCTACGGATATTCAGGCGCAGCCACATTCGGTAACGCAAACCAACTCGGGTGCACAATTGGCTGCTATCGACCCTATGGTGCGCTCTATCACGATGGATAATGGTTTGCCGAGTAATGCTGTGCGTAGCGTGGTTCAAGGTTCCAAGGGATACATGTGGTTTGGTACAGACAACGGATTGTGCCGTTTTGACGGATACGATGTCAAAACCTATTATAATCCCTTTACGACTGTAGACCAGTTTGTGAGCGCCCTTACAGCTTGCGAAGAAGGACTGCTGGTAGGTTGCAATAATGGAGCCTATCTGTTCTGTAATGCAACCGACCAATTCCAGAAACTGAGTGATAAGATTACGGCGCCTGTTCTTAATTTTTCGCTTGACGGCGATCAGAATGTTTGGATTTCTACTAGCGGACAGGGCGTGTTCAGATACAATCGGACTACTCACGAACTGCATCAGTATCCGATGAAGAATATTCAGGGTAAAGTGAAAAGTACGCTGGTTGATGCCAACAACCAGGTATGGATGCTCTGTAACCAGGGTGAAGCCAGCATCTATCATCTCAACAAGTCGACCGACCAGTTTGAAGCATTCCCTCTGAAGGGCGATGCAACCATGTTTCACGGCATGGCGATGCTGGCTACTTCCGATGGCAATGTTTATGTCGGAACCTGGGAAAACGGACTTTACAAGCTCAACGCCGATGGTAGTGCCGAACAACTCATCAGCGGAACCTTGAGTAATGCTGTTCATCATATCCATCAGCTTTACTGCAACGACAACAAGTCTCTTCTCATAGCCAGCGATGATGGATTGGTGCAGTATGACATTCAGAACCGTATCTGGCACATGTTGTCGGAAGTCAACAATCCGAGCCGGAGTACGAGCGAGCGCTTTGTTTATGGTATTGCGGATGATAATGAAGGTGGCATTTGGGTATCTACTTACTATGGTGGTGTGAATTATCTTCCTTCTACGAGTTTTGAAGAGCGTTTCCATGCTTATTCTGCCCGTCTGGGCGGATTGCGCGGTAATGTGGTAGGAAGATTCTTCGAAGACCATCAGCATCGCATCTGGATAGCTACGGATGATGCGGGACTCGACTGCTTTAATCCCCAGACCAACAGTTTTGTTTCTTATCCGGGCAAGGCGGCTATGGGCAAGTATAATGTTCATGCGCTCTTTGCTGATGAAAATGATCTGTGGGTAGGAACCTATGGCAATGGTGTCATCAGAATGAATATGGCTACCGGAGCGCAGCAGGTTTTCCTGACCGATGGAATGGCTTCGGGCGGTAATGCCTATTGTATTTATCGCGACCGGAAAAAACGGCTCTGGGCGGCTACGATGGATGGTGCCAACCTCTTCGATGAAGGACAGCAGAAGTTCTGCAAAATCAAGTCGTTCAAGTCGCTTACCATCGATATCAAGGAAGATCCTCAGGGTAATGTATGGTTTGCTACCCAGGGAGGCGGCTTGTGGCGCTTAGACAAGAATAATGCCTGGAAACAGTATAAATATGTAGAGAATGATTCTACTTCGCTGGTGAGTGATCAGGTAAACTGTCTGGCTATCGGCGAAAAGGGGCAGTTCTATGTCGCAACCAGCAAAGGACTTTGCGAATTTCTGCCTTCAAAAGGTATATTCCGCCGAATCTCCATCGATGCGCCAAGTCAGGATTTCACGAGTCTTGTCATTTCGCAGGGAGTAATGTGGATTTCTACCAGCAAGGGTATTGTGAAATATACGCCGGGTGAACCTGTCCAGCTGTTCAATAAATATGACGGACTCACTTGCGATCAGTTTATGCCAAACGCCGGACTCCTGGCTTCTGATGGCAGAATCTATTTCGGTTCTACAAGAGGTTTCAACTGCTTTTATCCATATCTCGTCAAGATCAACCAGGTAGCTCCTCCTGTGGCAATCACCTCGGTAGAACTCTTCGGACAGCCGATAGAGGCGGGGAGCGACCAGCTGGAGAAATCTCTGAGTCATGCAGCAGAACTCAATCTGTCTCATAACGAGAATACCATCAATATCTCGTTTGCCGCCCTGAGCTATGTATCGCCTGAGAAGAACCAGTATGCTTACAAACTTGAGGGAGTAGACAAGGATTGGATTTATACCCACGAGCATCGTGCCAACTATACCAATCTTCCTGCCGGAACCTATACCTTCCTGGTTAAGGCAACCAATAATGATGGTGTATGGTCGAAGAATGAGGCAAAACTGCAGATTGTGGTTCATCCGCCGTTCTGGTGGTCTTTGCCAGCCAAGATTCTGTATCTTCTGCTCATCGGTTACGCAATCTACTGGTTCATGCAGAGCCGGTTGAAACGTGAGAAACTCCGTCATCAGGAAGAACTCGACCAGTTGGAACTCAAGCAGGATCAGGAGATGAGAGATGCCCGCCTGCAGTTCTTCACGATGATAGCCCATGAAATCCGTACGCCGGTAACGCTTATCATCGGACCTTTGGAGAGCCTGAAAGAGCATTGGAAACAGGTTTCCGGAAAACTTTCCGATGGTGAGACTATCACGCAGACGCTTTCTGTTATCGACCGTAACGCCCAGCGTTTGCTCTTGCTCGTCAATCAGCTGCTCGATTTCAACAAAGTGCAGCAGAAGGGCATGCAGGTTCATTTCCGTTTGAACAACATTTCGAAGCTGATGCATGCTGTGGTAGAGCGCTTTGCTCCTACCTTCGAGCAGAAAAGCATCCGTTTTGAGGTAGATTATCCAGCCGATGAGCTCGTGGCGATGATTGACCAGGAGGCCATTACCAAGGTTATCAGCAATCTGATGACCAACGCCTTGAAATATACCGAGGATTATGTACGCTTGTCCTGCCGCTTGCTGGAGGATGGAAACCATTTCCGCATAGAGGTGGAAGACAACGGATTGGGAATCAGTCCTGACGAAAAGGAGAAAATCTTCGGAGCCTTCTATCAGGCACGCGACAACAAACCGGGAACCGGAATCGGTCTCAACATCGTGAAGAATCTCGTTGAGGCTCATCATGGTATGGTTGAAGTAGAATCTGCAGTAGGTAAGGGATCTACCTTTATCGTAACCTTGCCGCTCAACCAGATGGATGCTGTGGTTGAGAAGGCAGAAGAAATGGTGAAGGAAGAAGAGGTTGACGCAAAGGAAAATCTGCTGACAGATGAAACTTCAGTTGAGCAAGGTTCTCAAAAGGCAGGCGTTGCTGTTGCCAGTCCGCTTCGTGAACCGTCAAAACCGGTGATGCTGATTGTGGATGATGATGAAGACATGCGCCAGTTTGTGAAGGCTCATTTCGAAAAGATGTATACGGTTTATACCGCCGACAACGGAAAGGATGCGCTCCGTAAACTGGAGAAACATCCGGTTTCGCTCATCATAAGCGACTGGATGATGCCGGAGATGGACGGTCCGGAGTTCTGCCGTAGGGTGCGTGAAAATTCAGAATACTCTCATCTGCCGTTCGTGATGCTTACGGCAAAGACCGATGATGCGGCGAAGACGGAGAGTATGAACTGTGGAGCCGATGTCTACATAGAAAAGCCGTTCTCGATGAAGTATCTTGAGGCAAGCGTAAGACAGCTTCTTGAGATGCGCCGTCTGTTGAGGAGTAAGTTCTCTCATACTCCGCTTGAGCCGATAGCAGAGATAGCTCAAACTCAGGTTGATAATGCGTTCCTGGAGCGGATGTCTCGCATCATCGAAGAGAATGTGGCGAATCCGGAACTCAACGTGGCGTTCCTTGCCGAAAAGATGGGCATAAGCCGCTCTTCGCTCTTTAATAAGATTCGCGGTCTTGCCGATGTTACGCCAAATGAGATGATCCAGCTCGTGAAACTGAAGAAGGGCGCAAAGCTCCTGAAAGAAGGAAACTACCGCATCAGCGAAATCAGCTATATGGTAGGTTTCAGCAGTCCTAGCTATTTTGCCAAGTGCTTCCAGAAGCAGTTTGGCGTCAAGCCGATGGATTTCGTGGCTGCGGAATCGTAGGATAGAAAAACTTATTCGGATAGAATAAAAAATCGCCTGGGTGCTCAGATGCATCCAGGCGATTGTCTTATTTGTAAAAAGCCTATTCTTTATTTCTTTGTGGCTCTGATAAAGAAACCGATGAGGCAGATGTAAGCCAGGAGCGAACAAACCTCAGACATCGGATTAACCCACCAGCTGTCGGCGATACTTACCTCGATGCCGCCAAACTTCAGAAGGGCGCTAACCACACCCATCAGGGCTCCACCGGCGATGAAGCCGCTGGCGATGAGCGTTCCCTTCTCACCACGTTCGCTGTTCACCTTGGCATCCTTGCTGCGCGAAGTAACATACCAGTTGATGGCTCCACCCACGAGCAGAGGAACGTTCAGTTCCAGCGGAATAAACATACCCAGAGCGAAAGCCAGGGCAGGAATCTTGAAATAAGTCAGCACGATGGCTATCACGGCTCCGATGCCATAGAGCACCCAAGGAGCTCCCACGCCATTCATCAAAGGATCGATAACCGCAGCCATAGCATTAGCCTGAGGAGCTGCAAGCGAACCCGATGCGAAACCGTAAGTCTCGTTGAGCAGCATCATCACGCCGCCCACGGTAGCCGCACTCACCAGGGTACCGAGGAATTTCCATCCCTCCTGTTTCTTAGGAGTTGTTCCCAGCCAGTAACCAATCTTCAGGTCGGTAATAAACGAACCTGCTACCGAGAGGGCTGTACAAACCACACCGCCCATAATCAGGGCAGCCAGCATGCCGCCAGGACCTTTCAGGCCTACAGCCACCATCACCACAGAGGCGAAGATGAGCGTCATCAGGGTCATTCCCGAAACAGGGTTTGAACCAACGATAGCGATGGCATTAGCCGCTACGGTAGTAAAGAGGAAGGCGATGGCAGCCACGAGCAAAATGGCGATAATGGCGAAGAGAAGGTTGCCCTCCATCACGCCAAACCAGAAGAAGAGGAAGGTTACGAGGATGGTAACAAGTGAACCGATAGCGATAATCTTGAAAGAGATGTCGCGCTGGGTACGCTTCACATTCTCATCCACATCGCTCTTGCCCTTCAGTTCCTTGGCAGCCAGACCTACGGCACTCTTGATGATGCCCCAGCTCTTGATGATGCCGATGATACCTGCCATGGCGATACCGCCGATACCGATGCTGCGGGCGTAGGCACGGAAGATTTCCTCCGGACTCATCGCACCCACGGTCTTCACGATGCTAGGATCCCAGGCGCTCAGCACGCTATCATGGAAGATAACGCTCATGCCCGGAACAATCAGCCACCATACTACGAGCGAACCCAGACAGGTGAAGAAGGCATACTTCAGACCGATGATGTAACCCAGACCTAATACGGCAGCACCTGTGTTTACCTTGAATACGAGTTTAGCCTTGTCAGCCAGGTCGCATCCCAGACTTACCACACGCGATGTGAAATTCTCGTTCCACCATCCCAGGCTGGCTACGATAAAGTCGTAAAGACCACCCACCAGTCCGGCTATGAGCAGCGGCTTAGCCTGGTCGCCTCCCTTGGCTCCGCTCACCAGTACCTGCGTGGTAGCCGTAGCCTCAGGGAACGGATACTTGCCGTGCATATCGCTTACGAAGTACTTGCGGAAAGGAATAAGGAAAAGGATTCCCAAGACTCCTCCCAGGGCCGAAGCCATGAAGATTTTCATAAACGAAGTTGTCATCTCCGGATATTTAGCCTGCAGGATGTAGATGGCTGGCAGGGTAAAGATGGCTCCTGCCACTACAGCACCCGAACAGGCTCCGATGCTCTGGATGATGACATTCTCGCCCAGCGCCTTGCTACGCTTGGTAGCGGTACTTACGCCCACGGCGATGATGGCGATAGGGATGGCTGCTTCGAACACCTGACCCACCTTCAAGCCCAGATAAGCTGCGGCGGCAGAGAAGATGACTGCCATCACGATTCCCCATGTAACTGACCATCCGTTCACCTCAGGATAAACCTTGTCAGGCGACATCAGCGGCTTATATTCCTCCCCGTCTTTCAGTTCGCGGAATGCGTTCTCGGGGAGTTGCAAATTGTCTTTTTCTTCCATTATTTCTCAATTCTGATGATATACTCACTCATGAAACTTGCACCTGGCTGCAGACGGTTTATCAGATACTTGTCCTTAAACTCGCCATCATATTCAGCCCAGTCGCTCAAACCATACCATGGCTCGATGCAGATGAATGGAGCGTGCTTGCCTGTAGGGTTCCAGATACCTACGGCTGGAGTCTTGAACTCGAGGGTTACATGAGGTTCGCCCTGCTCGTTGAGAATGCTCACCTGCTTAACCTGACTCTTGTCGAAGATAACAGCATCTTCTGCGAAAGTCTCCTCGTTTACTTCCCAGATACCCTTGTCGGTTTCTACGGTTTCCTTAGCCTGACGGTCGATGCATCCGCCTACGTTACCATAGAGACGAACAGGCGCCTCGTTATCGAGTTTCAGGGTAGCCTTCATTTCTTCGCCCTTCTTGCAGCCAGGAACCATGAATGCTGGGTGACCGCCAATCTGGAAGAAGATTTCCTTGTCGTCGGTATTCTTTACGTGCCAGATGACATGAATCTCGTTGCCCTGCAGACGGTAAGAGATGGCAAGGTTGAAGTGGTAAGGATAGTTCTTCTGAGTCTCTTCGTTGTCGATGAGCGCGAAGGTGAGGCGGTCGGCAGTCTTGCCAACGAGTTTGAACTCTGTATCGCGTGCGAAACCATGGCGAGAAAGGTGATACTCCTTGCCCTCTGTGCGATAAGTGTCTTTCCACAATCCGCATACGATAGGGAAGAGGATAGGAGAGTGGCGGTTCCAGTATTTCTCGTCGCCATCCCAGAGATATTCATTACCATTAGCATCCTTGATGCTCTGAAGTTCTGCTCCGAGAGATGAAATCTCAAGTGTGAGCTGATCATTCTTAATCTGTTCCATTGTTATTAATTCTTTTGTTTAGTTTTTAATGTTTCATCTGATTATCTTTTTTCAAAGATATTGCAAAGGTACAATTTATTTTCGTAAAGCACAAGAAAAGAGCGTTTTTTCTCAGATATTACAATATATTTATACGATTTTGTTAGCTTATCTCGAATATTTGCTGTAACTTTGCAGCCCGAAATAGATAGATAACAAGAAGTATAAGAAAGAAAATAGTATTTAATCTAATGACAAGCAGTAATAAAGTTAAAGGCTTTGCGGCGGGTATTGTTGCCGCAGTATGTTATGGTACCAATCCTTTGGGCACGCTCGAACTCTATGGCGACGGATTCAATTCCAGTTCTGTACTCATCTATCGTTATCTCTTGGCGGTACTGATGTTTGCCGTGGTGATGCTGTTCCGCAAGGAGAGTTTCAAGGTGAAGTGGGGACATCTGGTTCGTCTTGGCGTGCTGGGCTGCATGTTTTCGCTCTCATCAGCTACGCTTTATGTCAGTTTCCATTATATGGCGGCAGGTATTGCCAGCACCATCCTCTTCGTTTATCCTATTATGACGGCCATCCTGATGACGGTCTTCTTCCATGAGAAGGTAACGTGGTCTACCTCGCTTGCCATTCTTCTGGCGGTATCGGGAGTAGGATTGCTCTATCAGGGCGATGGAAACGATAAGTTGAGCACGGCGGGTTTTGCCCTCGTCATGTGTTCATCCCTGCTCTATGCCCTTTACATCATCTCCATCAACCAATGGAAGAATCCGGGCATGTCGAACATCAAGTTTACCTTTTATATATTAGTCTTCGGACTGCTTACGATGTTTGTCTATTCGTTTATTGCAGGCGAGCCGATACAGATGCTTCAAACGCCTAAACAATGGCTCTGTGCTGCCCAGCTGGCTTTGTTGCCAACGGTATTGTCGCTCTTCTTCATGACCATCTCCATCAATCTCATCGGCAGCACGCCAGCCGCCATCATGGGAGCCCTGGAGCCTGTAACGGCGGTAATCATCGGCGTCTGCGTCTTCGGCGAGAGCTTCTCTCTGCAGCTGGCGATAGGCATCCTCGCTATCCTGGCTGGCGTAACGATTATCATCGCAAGAAAGAAAGGGTAAAAGGGTAAAAAGGTAAAAGGGTAAAAAGAAGAAAAAATCCTCGCTCGAAAAAGAACTCGAGCGAGGATTTTTTTTATCTGTTCTAGCCGCAAGCAAATAGGCTCGCAAGCCGCCAGGCGTTAAGATGATTATCTCAGGATATCCTTCAGGGCAAAATTGGCAAGGATGGATGTTGACTGGCTCAGCATGCGGATAAACTCCTGGGCTGAGTTTTTCATGTAAGCATCTTTCAGAATGTGGATGCAGCCATCCATTTCGTTGTCGGCAGCATCGATAGGAATCGCCTTCATGCCGTTCTGCAGAATGGTGGTCGATTCGGAGAGAATGGTCACCAGATTACTGCGGCTCAGAAGGTCGAAGATGATGTTTACATTATTCACCTCTACCATAATCTTGTAGTTCAAATCTTTGCCCTCTACCATGTGATCAAAGGCGTTGCGTGCCTGCAGACCCTTACAAGGAAGGATGAGGTCGTAACGCTCCAGATCGGAAAGCTTGACCGATGAAAGGCGCGCCAGCGGATGATTCACGTTCACGATGGCGGCAAGACGGTTGCTGAAAATAGCTCGGCTGTCTACCGCCTTCTCGTTCTTCAGAGGCTTGAAAGCCAGAACGAGGTCGAGTTCGCGCTTCTTCAGTCCGTCCATCAGTTCCTGCATGGTGCGGTATTGGATGTTGAGCTTTACATGAGGATAGGCGTGGAGAAAGGCGATGAGCGTCTCGGACATGATGTTGCTGAAGGAGAACGTTACGCCGATGTTCAGTTCGCCTGTAAGCATTTCCTTCAGATCGTTCATGTGGTCTACACAGGCTTCGGCAGAATTGACCGCGTTTTGGGCGTAAGGTCTCAATTCCTTGCCCGCCTCTGTGAGATAAACCTCATGGGAATTGCGCTCGAAGAGAGGCAGACCTATCTCCTGTTCCAGATGCGAAATCTGCTGTGAGAGGGTACTCTGGGTGATGTATAACTTGCGCGAAGCTTCTGAGAAGTTGAGCGTCTCGGCTACCTTCAAGAAATATTTCAGTTGTCGTATTTCCATATTGTTCCTTTATTGAAGCTATCGGCTATAGGAATAACCGATAGCTAAATTTGGGTGCAAAGATAAAACATTTATTTTAATATCCTTTTTTTTTGAAGAATAAAATGATGTTTTATCGCATCTCTACTTCTTTTTATCCGGTTATCATCCGATGAAAATCAGATTTCCAACCAGATGATTATTTGATTTCTACTTCGTGCAAATCTACGAATTCGCCATTCTTCTTCTTTCTTTCTACCAGCATGGCAAGCAGCTTGCGCTTGCGGTTGTCGGCGATGAAGCGGCGGAAGAATACGTTTGGAATTGCCACACCTAGGGCGATGCAGATGATGGCGAGCGAAGCCTTGATGAGGTTGTTCATACCTACGGTTACTTCGCCTACCACGCCATGCATGTCGATGAAGGCAAAGAGGGCACGATACATCAGAACTCCCGGTACCATTGGGATGACGCTAGGAATGGTGATGCATTGGTGAGGGGTATGGAACCAATGGCGCGCCTTGATCACGATGATGCTGATGAGCGCAGAACCGGCAAGCGAACCGATGCTCAGACCCATGTCGAGACCGATGTTGCCGTTAGATGGACCTAGGTTGACGAAATTGCGGAAGCATACGGCGATGATACCGCCCACAGCTACAACCGGCAACAGACGGCGAGGTATGCTGAAGATGGTAGAGAAGCCCATGGCCGATACGGCAGCTGCGATGGCAAACTCCCAGTATTCGTGATGAGGAGTCATCGTAAGATCCTTCACGAAGTTGTCGATGTGGCAAATCTGGATGGCGAAGGCGATACCGAACGCCATCGCGAAGAGCATCAGCAGGGTGTTCAGGGCACGAACCATTCCCACCTCAATATATCCGTCGAGCATATCGCTTACAAAGTTGATGAGTGGAACTCCCGGCACGATGAAGAGGGCACACGCCATCTGCGGATGCCAAGGGGTATCTGAATGCATGAAGGCTGGAAGCGCTTCGGCAATAGATGGGTTGAGCGAAAGGAATGAGGTCAACCAGGCTATCAGAGTGGCTACGAAAGCCGAAATTCCGATGGCTACATAGTTGTTGCAGCCCTTGGTTGGCAAGAACATTCTCAGGCGGAAACCCAGAATGGCTGCAAGCGAACAGAAGAAGAAGGCTGGCCAGTCGCAACCGAACTGGATGCAGAATCCGCCGCAGGCAAAACCGCCGCCGATGGCTACCTGCCAAGGAGTGAAACTGCGTGGGGTGGCCTTGATGTCGTTCAGAGCCTGCTCATACTGTTCGAGCGAATAGTTATCCTTGATGGCCTTCCAGGTGAGCTTACTTACCTGGGAAATAGAGGTGAGGTTGATACCGTGCTTCTCGCATCTCTGGAACTTGGAGAAGGAATGCTCCTCGTCGCTATAGTTTACCATCAGCACGTTCCAGTTGATGTAAAGGTGCATGTATCGCTCGTCGAGACCGAGGAAAGCTGCTGCACGCTTCATGGTTCGCATGATGCGGGATGTGTCGGCAGCACTCTCCATGAGAATGCTACCGGTACGTAATAATAAGTCGAGTTTTCTTCTGAGTTCTGATTCTGCTATTTCCTTGCAGTTGCAGTTGTCCTCTACGCAAGCGCAGGTTTTCAATTCTTTTTCTGTCATATATGTTTATCCGAATACAAAAATAATAATCTGAATGGTTACAATTCTGAGGAACATGGCGAATGGATATACATTCGCATAGCCTACTGTTGGTGCATCTGCCGAAGTCTGCTCACGTACGTAAGCCAGGGCAGAAGGGTTGGTGTTGGCACCTGCCAATACGCCGAGTAATGTATAATAATTGATGTGGAACACGAGCTTGCCGATGATGCCGCCCAGAATGATTGGTATCATGGTGATGGCGATGCCGTAGAGTATCCAGGTCAGTCCGCTTTCTGATGCTACGGTCTGGATAAACTGTTCGCCTGTGCCGAGACCCACGCAAGCCAGGAAGATGCAGATGCCGATTTCGCGCAGCATCAGGTTGGCTGAAATGGTATTGTAGGTAACGAGGTTGTATTTCGGTCCGAAATAACCTATCAGAATGGCTACTACCAATGGGCCGCCGGTAAGTCCGAGACGCAGATTCTCGTTGATGCCTGGGATGAAGAACGGAATGTTGGCTACGATACAACCCAGCATGATGCCCAGGAAGATAGGGATGAGGTTAGGGTAGTTCAGACGCTTCATCTGGTTACCCAGCACCTTCTCGGTATGAGCGATGGCGAGTTCCTTGCCCACTACAGTTACGCGGTCGCCCAACTGGAGTTTCAGGTCTGGGGTCGCGATGAGGTCTACACCATTTCTATTCACGCGGGTAATGTTGGCGCCAAGGTTGCTTCTAATCTGCAACTGGCTGATGCTCTTGCCGTTGATGCCCGGCTTGGTAATCAGGATTCGGCGGTTGATGAGTTCGCTGCTGAATTCCTCGTCCTTTACGTCAACCTTCTCGCCGAGCAGGGCGATGATAGGTTCTTCTACGGTAGGATGAGCCACAATCTGCAGAATGTCGCCCTCTTCTATCACGGTCTGTCCGTTAACCACCTCGTTCTGGCGTTCGCCGTTGTTACGGATAATCTTAGAAACCATGAAGTCGCGCTTCAGCAGATAGCGGATCTGCTTGACGGTATCTTTGAAAACCATCTGGTTAGAAACCTTTACGGCGAAGGTGTTCAGGGTCATCGCCTCAAGATGTCCCTTGCCTCGCTTAGCTTCATCCTCTTCCTTCTGCTTGTCTACGCGTAGCGCGAACCTTAATATAATGAAACTGAGGATAACGCCGAGCACACCCATAGGATAGGCGATGGCATAGCCGGCTGCGATGGATGGGGCGTCGATGTGGCGCAGGTCGCTGAATGCCTGCTGGGCTGCACCCAATCCAGGAGTGTTGGTTACGGCACCCGAAAGGATACCTGCCATAGAGGTGATGGATGTTCCCGAAAATGAGAAGATGACCAAGGTAGTAATGATACTCAGGGCCACAACAATCATGCTGAGCAGGTTGAGACTCTTGCCGCCGTTCTTGAACGAAGCGAAGAAGCCCGGACCTACCTCCAGACCGATAGAGTAGACAAAGAGGATCAAGCCAAATTCCTTGAGGAAGTGGAGCAGATGCTCGTCAAGGTTGAGAGAGAAATGTCCAAAGATAAGACCGATGAACAGAATCCAAGCCAAGCCCAGGGAAACACCTTTTACTCTGAGCTTACCTAAACACAAACCCAAGGCGATGACCAGCGAAAGAATCATCACAGAGTGGGCTACTCCGCCTCCCCAAAGGTCTGGGAAGCCATAAAATAGATTTTTTAAAATCTCCATTTTTCTTTATCTATTAATGTAAATACTGAATTTTCAAAAACATTCTTTCTTATCGATTTCTGAAATCGATTGCAAAGGTATAGATAAAAACGAAAGCAAAACTCGTTTTATGTTTAAAAGCTACGAATGCGGCTATAAGTGTTTTCTATAGCGGAAATAGGCTTTGCGGGCTTTTCTTTTCTCTTTCTCATGCATTTCTAGCCCTTTCTATGCTCATTATATCAGTTTTTTTTCGTAATTTTGCAACCGGATTATTATAAACAGGAAAGAATATGCTGAATATTGACGAAATAAAGGATAAGAGAATTGCCGTGCTCCTTTCGGGAGGCGTCGACAGTTCGGTTGTGGTTTGGGAGTTTGCCCAGCTGGGCCTGCATCCTGATTGCTTCTACATCAAGATTGGTCCTGAGGAGAAAGAGGAGTGGGACTGCTCTTCGGAGGAGGACCTGGAGATGGCTACGGCTGTGGCTAGAAAGTATGGGTGCAAGCTGCAAGTGGTTGACTGCCATCATGAATATTGGAACGAGGTAACCCGTTATACGATGGAGAAGGTGAAGGCTGGTTTTACGCCTAATCCGGACGTGATGTGCAACCGCCTGATTAAGTTTGGTGCCTTCGATGAGAAGATGGGTCACAACTACGACCTCATCGCCACGGGGCATTATGCGCAGACCGAAACGGATGAAAATGGCGACAAATGGCTTGTCACGAGTCCTGATCCTGTAAAAGACCAGACCGATTTCCTGGCTCAGATAGAGAGCTGGCAATTGAAAAAAGCGATTTTCCCTATCGGCCATCATATCAAGAATGAGGTTCGCGAGATAGCCGAAGAGGAGCATCTGATAAATGCCAAGCGCAAGGACAGTCAGGGAATCTGCTTCCTGGGACAGATTAATTATAATGATTATATCCGCCGTTATCTGGGCGAGAAACCGGGCGATGTCATAGAGATGGAAACGGGCAAGCGCATAGGCGAGCACAAGGGTTTGTGGTTTCATACCATCGGCCAGCGCAAGGGCTTGGGCTTTGGCGGCGGTCCCTGGTTCGTGATTAAGAAGGATGTAGAGAACAACATCCTGTATGTGAGTCATGGTTATGATCCGCAGTCGGCCTACAAGAAGGATTTTCCTCTCCATGATTTCCATTTCCTTACGCGCGAGGTGGCGATGCAGAAGGTAACTTTCAAGATTCGCCATACGCCGGAGTATCATCCTGCTACGATAGAAAAGCTGGAAGACGGCCGCTGGATGATTCATTCAGAAGAGGCGATTCATGGTGTGGCTCCCGGCCAGTTCTGTGTAGTTTATGATGAGCATCATCATCGTTGCTATGGCTCGGGCGAGATTACGGTATAAAAAGAAAAAGGGAGTATCATCAGCATTTTTTCATTTGCTGAATACTCCCAATATTTATAATTCTGTTTCAGGCATTTTGCTCGTGGGCATAATTTGCATAGTTGCCCAAAATCTGTTCAATATGGATTACTTCTGGACAAGAATCCCAAGTAAAGCCACCCCCAATGAGATACCAGTTGTTTCTTTCTTTTACTGGGACTTTTTTCATGCTTGGGAATGCAGAGATAGGCATCGTTATGGAACGGCCATCTTGCAGGGTAACTTCAAACTTACCTCTTTTGGGAAAGGATAAAGCCTTTATCTTTGGCTTCACATCCCAATAACCTTCTTTCTGATACATATTCTTACTCTTTTATTTTAATGATTTTTATTGTCTTACCTTTCTTGAACTGCTTCCATTGATGAAGTAATTTAGATTGGTATTTTTCTGCTATCTTAATCACTTCTTTGACCTGCTTATCTGTTAAGTCACCTTGTTTTGCCAATTCTATATTTGGCTCTAACCAAATTTTGCAGAGTTCTTCTGTCCCTCGTTTACCCACATGAACATGAGCTCTGTTTTCATGGAAATCTGTATTGTAAAACAGAAAGTTCCATATTATTTTGGCAGTTATATAGAGAAGTACTTTAGGCATAATTTAATATAATCTTATTGCTTTAACAAATCTATTTGCAAAGATACAAAGTTTTGGCGAAACAATAGCACTTTTATTGATTTATTTCTCTAAAAAATCAAACTGCATAGGAATTTATACTTTTTACCCTTCCCCGATAATGCTGTCCAGCAATTCCTGGCAGGCATCTTCGAGAAGCGTGATGACGAGCTCGAAGTCGCTATAGTCGC
>JAJWOH010000061.1:0-1807 GCA_021635485.1 Segatella copri
CGGATGGCTACGATGTTCAGGATAGAAACTATCAGGAACAGGAGCAGACCTAGGGCGATGGCTGGGAGCATGGTGCCCTCGTCGATATCAGGGAAGAGGGTTTCGATGAAGCCCATGTAGTAATCGCGAAGGAAGAAGAGGATAATCCACGCGATGATGAGTACCACGATATTCAGCGCAATGGTGAGCACCTGATATGGCTTTGCTACATTGCTCGGACTGTAACCTATCAGAAGAAGGTTCTCCAACTTAGAAGAGTTCTTCTGTACCAGCAGATAGATGCTGAGCATCAAGATATAGAAACTCAAGACGGAGATAACCAGACCGATAATCATTACCATCGATACCATCATGCGGAGGAAATAGGTAGTCTTCTCAGCATCCAGCTTGTCTGTCTCTACTTCATAACCATTATCATCCAGGTATTTGGTGATGTTCTCGTCTCCCGGGTTACCTACCTCTACGATGAGACGGTTAGGATCGCTCTTCTGGTTTGGCGCAAATTCCTGGTTACTCCAGTCCATGAATGCCTGAGGAACGAGGATGGTGTTGAGTCGCGAAGAGAAACCGATAACCTTTCCCTTGAACTGCTCTTTCTTGCCGCCAGCCTGAATCTGGATATTGAAATCAATCATGCCCATCAGTCCATCGCTGATTTTAGGGAGCGAATGACTCTGGGCGAAACCGAAGTTATACATATTAATATAGGTACGCGGGAGGATGATTGGCACCTCCTGAGTTCCCGGCGTATATTTCCAGTCCTTGAGCGGCACATCAACAAAACCGTCAGGCACACTCTCGAAGAAGAGTTCGCTGTTCAGAACATTCACGCCGTTTACACCCATCTGGGCATCTACCTTATATTCAGTAGAGGTGAATTTTCCTATCTTCTTTACAAACTTCTGACCACCGATTTCGTCTATTTCTGAACCCGAGAAGGTATTGGAACGGCCACTGATGGTATTTCCCATACCTATCTTCTTGCTCATGATGAGGTAGTCGGCTTTCATGAAACTGTCTTGCTGAGTGAAGACAGGCAGCACGTCTTTATAAAACTGAAAGCCGAAAAGAACGATGAGCATACCGAAGAGATTGGCGAAGGCAAAGCCCGCAAACTGAGGTATGCTGATATGCTGACGCAATAATTTCCAAACCAAATTCATAATCTAAATATATGTTCATAGTTTAAGTCCATGTGCTTACCGATACTGGTTACGATGACGCCAGCCCCCTGCTCCTTCGCTTCGGTCATCATGATATCTGCCATGATGCGCGAATTGTTGTCGTCGAGGTGACTGATAGGCTCATCAGCCAGAATGAAGTCGAAAGGCTGACAGAGCGCACGCATCATTGCCACACGCTGCTGCTGTCCGAACGACATTCTGCCGATTTTGGCATCTACCTTATCAGCAATACCGAGCATATCAAACCATTTAAGAATCTGCTCACGCGTCTTGAATTCGGTTATCTTGTTCTTGATTTCTACATTCTCCAGGGCAGTAAGCTCAGGGAAGAGACGGAGTTCCTGAAAGAGATGGCTGATGTGCTTTTTGCGCATCTCAACCCAGTCTTTCACCTTGTAGTTGGCGGTAACATCATTGTCGAACATCACGCTTCCGCTGTAGTCGTGACGATAGCCGAGCACATAGCTGCAGAAAGTACTCTTTCCGCTGCCACTCTCTGCCTCGATAAGATAAAGATGACCTTTCTCGAAGGTAACATCCTGCTTCCATATCTCCGAATCCAGGTCGTTGCGCTGGGCAAAAACCTGTGGGAGAACGGAATGAAGCTGAATCTTTTCCACTTT
>JAJWOH010000061.1:1907-6475 GCA_021635485.1 Segatella copri
CCGCTAAAGAACTGCTTGTCATCCGTCACACCGAAATAGAACGAGGTCTTGCCGTCGGTATAGAAGTAAGCATTCTTTCCCCAATTGGCTATCTTCGCACCAGCCGGACATGAAGTTTTCCAATAATCAACATCGCCCAGCCACTTGGCATGCGACAGTTTCGCAGCCATCGTCATCTGCATATTGTTATCTGTAAGCGAAGGCATCACGATAGCCATATCCCCATCCACACTACGGATGATATTATCCATATCGATGGCCTGGTTGATACCCATCAGGAGAGTCTGAAGACTGCGGTTGCTCTGCATCATCGGCAGGAACTGCTCGCCCTTCACGTTCATGAAGATACCCGCCAGGGCATCAGCAGGCATCGACTTGACGTAGCTGCCTTTGACCGGACGATAGGTTTGAGCCGCCTTCTTCAGGGCCTCATCTATTTCTTTATTAAAGGAGAAGGTTTCTCCCTTCACCTGCAGGATACCGTCTTTCACGTCCATCTCAGCAGCAATCACTACCTGCGAAGGGTCGGTATCTTTAGGAGCACCAAGGGTAAATGGAGCTACGAACTTCTCCGGCAGCGCCTGAGCCTGAGCCACCATAGCCATAGGCGAAGTGATGGTTTCCAGACGCTCGAACATAGGCGATGCGGTGATACCTTCGCCCTCATCAGCCTTCAGATATTTCACCATCTGCTGCTGGAGCTGGGCCTGCGCATCGGCTACAACTGGTCCCATAACGAGGAGTGCCTGATCAGAAAAGCCGACCAGCCACGAATTTTTCAATACAGAGAAATGAAAGCCTTTGCGCTCCTTCACCTCTGTAGCGATATGCTGTTTGGCAAGCGAAGCAAGCCAGTCTTCCACATCGCCCTCATCGCTCACCTTGGCACAAAGTCCGAGGTTACCATCAGCACTCTCAAAGAGGAATATCTTCTCAGAGATGTCGATGCCACACTTCGATGCATCCTCAACGTGCAAGAGAGACTTGAGCATTCCCGCCTTGTCTTCATCGCTTTTGCCGGATGCCATCTGCTGCATATCAACAGAGATGAGCGCAGTACTTTTCTTTGGAATGGCATTGAGATAGTCAGTGCCCGAGCATGAGCTCAGCAATCCCAATACGACAGCCAAGCACATGAACATCAAACTCTTATACAATCTTTTCATCACACTAGTAAATATTATAAAGCTCTTGCCAGATGGCACATGTTGACAGCCACCAATCCTGCTGTTTCCGTACGGAGGCGACTGGTGCCAAGCGAAACACTCTCATATCCGTATTCCAGAGCCAGTCTCACCTCATCGATAGAGAAATCGCCCTCAGGGCCTACCAGCACGGTGATGTCATCGGCACCCTCAGGGGTTGCTCCGGCAGCATCAGCAGTTGGACATGACTTGGAAATCTCGGCAAAAAAGTCTTTCTTATCTATCTCCTCATAACAATGGCAGATAAACTTTCTGCCATTGCGGGGAGTAGTAATAAAATCTTTAAAGTTCTGCAGTTCGTTGACTACAGGTTTCCAAGCCTTGTGGCTCTGCTTGACGGCAGAAACCACAATCTTGTCTATGCGGTCTATGCGGATTACCTTTCGTTCAGAGAACTTGCAGTTGAGGAAAGAAATTTCATCGAAGCCGATTTCCGTAGCCTTCTCTGCCATCCATTCAATGCGGTCCATCATCTTTGTCGGGGCGATGGCCAGGTGAATGTGTCCGCGCCAGGCAGGCTGCTGCGGCATAACCTCCTTCACCTCATAGATGCACCGTTTGTTGGTAGCCAGCGAAACTTCTGCACGGTAGAACACCCCCTTGCCATCCATCAGGAACAATTCGTCCCCCGCCTGGATACGCAAAACCCTGAGTGCATGAGTAGCCTCTTCCTGAGGCAGTTCTGTCTGTGTAGCCGCATCTGGCACATAGAAAAATCTAACTTCTTTCATTTCCTCTTATTGTTTCTTTTTCTGTTATTCCGTAAGAATATCCTTTAATTATTCACTTTTTTTGCCTTTGCGGCGCTCTATCTCATCGCGAATGGCTGAGGCTGTTTCGTAATCTTCTTCATTAATGGCACAATCCAATGCTTTTTCGAGCATCTGGTCTGGCAAAGCCGAAATAGGTACCGCACAAGAAGCCGAACTCATATCATTTTTATTAAAAGGAGTAGAAATTTCCTTTATAACCAGCTCTGTTGTATACATTTCTATATCCGCAGCCACAGACAACAACACAGCCTGGTCAGTCTTGATGCTCATACGTTCATTTGTGATTTTATTCACAAGAGTAGCATATACTCCCCTCTCTGGCGTAGCATCGAATTCGAGATAGAAATCGTCTACATTTTGCCTGTCAAATAGTGTCCAAAGTACAGAGATCACATCATTTTTAAAATCAGAAGTTTTCGAATTACATGCCTTCAGCTGCTCTGCTACATATTCATTAGTCATAATAGACAAAGCTCTTTTTTCGGATTCGTCTACCAAACTAATAATACATGTCCCGGAAGCTTCCGGAATGCCAAAGCAGGCAGCGAGTTTAAGTTTGTACAACATCATTATGTACCCTTTCTTTATTTAAATTTATTTATATTCTTACGTTATATCTGTTCTTACTCTAGCGTTGAGTATGACCCTTTTTCTTCCTTATTTCTGTTCTTTCTTCGGACGGAAGAGGACAGCAAAGGCTACTGCTACCACGAGCGCATAACCGGCAAAGATGAACCAGCAGGTTTTCCAGTCACCCATCAGGTAGCCATCATCTGTCCAGTGGCAGTAATGGTTGATGACCATACCTGCGAGAATGGTTCCGATAGATGCTCCCAGACCGTTGGTCATCAGCATGAACAGTCCCTGAGCCGATGCTCTTACCTTCACATCACATTTCTGGTCTACAAACAGACCGCCCGACACATTGAAGAAGTCGAAGGCTACACCGTAAACGATGCATGAAAGGATGAAGAAGGTAACACCTGGGAATGCAGGATTGCCCAATCCGAAGAAACCGAATCGCAAAACCCATGCCATCATGGCGATGAGCATCACAACCTTGATGCCATAACGCTTCAGGAAGAACGGAATGAGAAGGATGCAGAGCGCCTCGGCCACCTGAGAGATGGATACCAGGAGCGTAGCATTGTTAGCTGCAAAAGTATCGAGCATCGCAGGATCGCCCTTGAAACTGGTAATGAACGGAGTGGCATAGCCATTGGTTACCTGCAGACTCATACCGAGCATGCAAGAGAAGATGAAGAACATCGCCATCTCACGGCTCTTGAAGAGTTTGAAGGCATCGAAACCCCATGTCTCAACCCAACTCTTAGCCTCTTTCTTCACGATAGGACAGCTAGGCAAAGAGAAGCAATAGAGGAAGAGAAGGATGCTGAGCACACCCGATACCAGGAACTGATAATGGGTATACTGGAACTTATGGGCGTTCTCGCTCAACAGGAACGAGAATGAACCGTTGTCCCAAGTAGCACAGTTCACAATCCACATCGTGAGGATGAAGCCCACGGTTCCGAACACACGGATTGGCGGAAAAGCCTTCACGGTGTCGAGCCCGTTGCTCTTCAATATACTGAATGCCGAAGTATTTGACAATGCCAATGTAGGCATATAGAATGCCACGCTGAAGGTGTAAACAGCAATAAACATTGCCTCATTAGGAGTCTGACTTGCCTGTCCCATACCGAACAAACCTATCATGGCTGCTCCTGCCAAAAGGTGACAATAGCCCAAGAGACGTTGTGGCTGGATATACTTATCTGCCACAATACCCATCAATGTAGGCATAAAAATAGATACGATTCCCTGTATGGTATAGAACCAGGAAATCTCGGCACCCATCCCAGCCTTGCCGAGATAGTTGCCCATAGACGTGAGATAAGCTCCCCAAACTGCAAACTCCAGGAAGTTCATCACTGCTAGGCGTACTTTCAGATTCATAGTTTAATGTCTTTTTATTATAAAATATTAGCTGCAAAGATACAAAAATTCGGGTAAAAAGCACACGATTTTGAAGATTATCCGCATGAAAGCTAGCATATTTAACAAATTATGTGTATTTTTGCAGCCGATTTCAACAGATATAAGAGAAAAGTAATATAGAAACAACAGATATGTTAGTAAAATTTTTCCTCACGTGCAATAAAATCGGGGCTTTCACGCTAGGCGGAGGCTACGCCATGATACCGATCATGGAACAGGAATTTGTAGACAAGAACAAGTGGATGGACAAGCAGGAGTTCATGGATATCATGGTAGTAGCGCAGACCACTCCGGGCATCTTCGCCATCGATATGGCGAGTCATATCGGCTATAAGCTGAAGGGAGTCTGGGGAGGCATCGTGGGAGCCATAGGTATTGCTCTGCCTTCTATCATCGCCATTCTCATCATCGCCATGTTCTTCCAGCATTTCAAGGACAATTATTGGGTGAGCAAGTTCTTCATGGGTGTGCGCCCTGCCGTGGTAGCGCTCATTGCTGCGCCTTGCTTCAAGATGGCAAAGACGGCAAACATCAACCGCTACAACATCTGGATTCCCGTTGTCTGCTGTCTGCTGATTGCAGCTTTCGG
>JAJWOH010000061.1:6575-10813 GCA_021635485.1 Segatella copri
ACCGCTACAACATCTGGATTCCCGTTGTCTGCTGTCTGCTGATTGCAGCTTTCGGCGTCTCTCCTATCTACATCATCATAGCTGCCGGTGTACTGGGCTGGCTTTATGGAAAGGTAAAAAAGTAAAAAGGTAAAAAAGTAAAAAGGTAAAAAAGTAAAAAGGTAAAAAGGTAAAAAAGTAAAAAATATAGAGATTATGCTATTTCTAAAGTTATTTCTGATATTTACCAAGATTGGTACATTTAATTTTGGTGGCGGATATGCGATGCTTTCGCTCATCCATAACGAGACGGTAGTGAAGAACCATTGGCTTACCAATGCCGAGTTTACGGATATTGTGGCTATCAGCCAGTCTACACCGGGACCTATCGGCATCAACTGTGCCACCTACGTAGGTTATACCGCCTGTCTGCACGATGGCTATCCTATCTGGGCAGCCTGTCTGGGTTCGGTATTGGCTTCACTCTCCATCATGTGGCTGCCATTCATCATCATGATTCTCATCAGCCGCTATCTGATTACGCACAAGGATTCTAAAATCGTAAAGGATATCTTTGCGGGACTCCGCCCAGCCATCATCGGACTGATAGCTGCTGCCGCCGTACTCCTGATGAATAAAGAGAACTTCGGATCACCAACCGATAATCCGTTTGTCTTCGGAGCAAGCATCGTGCTGTTTCTGGCTGCTTTCTACTTCACAAAATTCAGAAAGACCAACCCTATCCTGCTGCTTTTCATCTGCGGTATCATCGGAATGATCGTCTTCTAGACATCCCCCTGCGGTCTGAACCGACGGCCTCCAGCCGAAGGGAAAGACAAGGGGCTGATGCCTTCAGATAGGGACAAAAAAAAATTGATTGTCTCACGACAACCAATCTTTTATTAACCTTAATAATCTAATACCATGAAAAACACGATGCAAAGGTACAAATAATCTTGTAACCTGCAATAGTTTATAGCAAAAAACTTCAAGGATTTAACTCTCCTTAAAAGTTTTACCATTCCAATTAAACTTTCTTTGCACTTTTATTGTATTTACAGCCTTCTTATCATCAGCAGACAGGAAAGGTAAAGCCAAGCGCACTACGAGGCTGTTTTCGTGTTGCAGAAGCAAAGCACTCACGATTTTAAGTTCAATTTTCCCCTTGAGTTCCTCAAACTTAGCCTCGCTCATTGTATCGGGTTTGGCAACAAGTCCGGAAGCCAGTTGCTGCAAAGATTTTCCATCGAAAATCCTGCTAGCATCCTGCTCCTGCCAATCCTGATTAAAGAGATAGAGTTCGCTCTCCTTCTCTACTCCGGCAAAAGTCTTCACCACGCAAAGCAGCGAATCGCCATCAGCCGATGGCAGTTTCTTCATCTGCAAAGTAGCGCTCTTACTCGTTCTCAACTGGGCGAAATCGGCAGTCAGCGTATCCATCACACTCGTTTCGCCTAAAAGATTCTTCACTTCCGCCTTCACTCCCATCTCCTGCAGCTCAGTAAATTCCAGCCGCAGGTTGTGGTTGAGATAAGGCACAACAGAATCGGGCATCGAAACCAGCAAGTCTTTCATCGACTTGGCTTCCATGCCCATACTTGCCATCATCAGGCAAGCACATAATATATATTTTATCTTCTTCATTACTATAATTCCTTCGACCATTTCTTTCCCCAAGGAGTAAAGAGCCATGCAAGAAAGGCCAATGCTACTACTGAGCACACGGCAAAAGTTAAAGCTAATGTATTCATTTTAGAAGCCTTTATATTATTTACTAAATTACGCAGGTAGCTCCACACGCCCTGAAAGGGCAGAAACTCCTAGCCCAGGGTAACACCCTGGGTATGATATAGAGATGGTACTTACGCCCTGTAAGGGCAAAAGCTTCCCTACAGCTATTATTTTAAAGCTTTTGCCCTTACAGGGCGCAGGGCTACAACTCAATATTACCCAGGGCGTTGCCCTGGGCTAGGAGCTTCTGCCCTTTCAGGGCGTGCCGGGAGCATCTGGTGCCTGTCTATTTCAGAGCATGCGTGAACATTATTCAGGGCACAGAGGATTCTGCAGCAATACCAACCATTAGAGATTCTCTAAGAATTTCTTGCCCCATTTCGTATGAAGCCATAGTGCCATGGCACCAGCAACGACCGTAATCGTCGCATAAATCATGACCAATCCTTCCATATTTCTCTATTTTCCGACAAAATTACGGAAAATAAATGTAACTTGCAAATGATTTGCTCATTTTCTTTCGAAATTTAACCTAAAAAAAGACGAAAAAGAGGAAAGCGCTTCATCACAAAACACTTTCCTCTAATTATCTAATCATTAATCGTACAATCTTCTTTCTGAAGAGATTTACTCCTCAACAGCAGCCTGCGCCGCAGCAAGTCTGGCGATTGGCACACGGAATGGAGAGCATGAAGCGTAGTTCATGCCAACCTTAGCGCAGAACTTAACTGATGATGGCTCACCACCATGCTCACCGCAGATACCTGTGCGCAGGTTAGGACGGGTAGCACGACCATTCTCTACTGCCATCTTGATGAGCTGACCAACACCCTCCTGGTCGAGAACCTGGAATGGGTCAACCTTCAGAATCTTCTTCTCCATGTATGCAGGGAGGAATGAAGCGATGTCGTCACGAGAATAACCGAAGGTCATCTGTGTCAAGTCGTTAGTACCGAATGAGAAGTACTGAGCCTCCTCAGCAATCTGACCTGCTGTAAGGGCAGCACGAGGAATCTCAATCATGGTACCAATCTCAAATTCTACCTCTACGCCGTACTCAGCGAATACCTCCTTAGAAGTAGCGAGGATGATAGCCTTCTGCTGCTTGAGCTCCTGAACGGTACCAATGAGCGGAACCATGATTTCAGGACATGGGTTGTAACCCTCCTTCTTCAACTCGCAGGCTGCACCGAGGATGGCACGGGTCTGCATAGCTGTAATCTCAGGGAATGTGATACCGAGACGGCAACCGCGATGACCGAGCATTGGGTTGTTCTCTGCCAGAGAATTCACACGTCTCTTGATTTCCTCTACGCTTACGCCCATCTCCTTAGCCATGGTCTCCTGACCAGCCAAATCGTGAGGTACGAACTCGTGGAGAGGTGGGTCGAGCAAGCGGATGTTCACGTGGCAGCCGTCCATAGCCTTCAGGATTCCGTAGAAGTCAGCCTTCTGATATGGGAGGAGCTTGGCAAGAGCCTTCTCACGCCCCTCAACAGAGTCTGCCAGAATCATCTCACGCATCGCAACAATCTTCTGATCATCGAAGAACATGTGCTCTGTACGTGTCAGACCGATACCCTTGGCACCGAATGCACGGGCTACCTCAGCATCGTGTGGAGTATCCGCATTGGTACGGATTTCCATCTTTGTATATTTGTCGCAGAGGTCCATCAGCTCCTTGAAGTCGCCTGAAAGTTCTGCAGCCTTTGTCTCAATCTGTCCTGCGTAAACCTGACCTGTAGTACCGTTCAGAGAGATGTAATCACCCTCCTTGTAAACTACGCCCTCAATCTCAACAGTCTTAGTCTTGTAGTCTACATTGATAGAGCCGGCACCTGATACACAGCACTTACCCATACCACGGGCTACAACGGCAGCGTGAGAAGTCATACCACCACGAGCGGTAAGGATACCCTCGGCAGCTGACATACCAGCGAGGTCTTCTGGAGATGTTTCGATACGAACCATGATGACCTTCTTGCCGTCCTCATGCCACTCCTGAGCATCGTCTGCATGGAATACAATCTGACCGCAGGCAGCACCTGGAGATGCAGGGAGACCCTGAGTGATGACCTTAGCCTTAGAGAGCGCCAACTTATCGAACACAGGATGCAAAAGCTCATCGAGCTTCTGTGGCTCACAACGGAGGATAGCAGTCTTCTCGTCAATCATGCCCTCGTGGAGGAGATCCATGGCAATCTTCACCATAGCGGTACCAGTACGCTTACCGTTACGGGTCTGGAGGAACCAGAGTTTGCCTTCCTGTACGGTGAACTCCATATCCTGCATATCGTGATAGTGATGTTCCAGCTTATCCTGCAGCGCATCGAGCTCCTTATAAAGTTCAGGCATAGCCTCTTCCATAGAAGGATACTTAGCTACACGCTCCTCTTCAGAGATACCTGCACGTTCAGCCCAACGCTGGGAACCGATCTTTGTAATCTGCTGTGGAGTACGGATACCGGCAACTACGTCCTCACCCTGTGCGTTGATAAGATACTCACCATTGAAGAGATTCTCACCAT
>JAJWOH010000061.1:10913-20364 GCA_021635485.1 Segatella copri
ACGTCCTCACCCTGTGCGTTGATAAGATACTCACCATTGAAGAGATTCTCACCATTACCAGCGTCACGTGAGAAGCAAACACCAGTAGCAGATGTATCGCCCATGTTACCGAATACCATCGCCATGACAGATACGGCAGTACCCCACTCATCAGGAATACCTTCCATCTTGCGGTAGAGGATAGCGCGCTCGTTCATCCAAGAACGGAACACAGCGCAGATAGCGCCCCAGAGCTGATCGATTGGGTTGGTAGGGAAATCCTGACCGGTCTGCTCCTTGATGGCAGCCTTGAAGAGTTCAACGAGCTTCTTGAGCGACTCTACAGAGAGGTCCTTGTCAAGAGTAACGCCCTGCTCTTCCTTCACCTTTTCGATGATAGCCTCGAATGGGTCAATATCTTCCTTGTTTACAGGCTTAAGGCCCATAACGACGTCACCGTACATCTGTACGAAACGGCGATAAGAATCGTATACGAAATGAGGATTACCGGTCTTCTTGACCAATCCCTCAGCTACTTCGTCATTCAAACCGAGGTTGAGGATGGTATCCATCATACCTGGCATAGAAGCGCGTGCACCAGAGCGTACTGATACGAGGAGCGGATTCTCTACAGAACCGAACTTGCTGTTCATCAAAGCCTCAGTATGAGCCACAGCAGCCATCACTTCGTCCTGGAGAAGTTCTTTGATTTTTTCCTCACCCACTTCATAATATTCATTACAAGTGTCTGTAGTAATGGTGAAACCTGGAGGAACAGGTACACCAATCAGGTTCATTTCGGCAAGGTTTGCGCCTTTACCACCAAGTACTTCTCGCATTTGGGCATTGCCTTCTGCTTTTCCGTTTCCGAATGTATAAACTCTTTTTTCGTTCATAATTGTTATAGGTATAATATTTTATTCCGTTTAACGTTGGTAATTATTAATTGTAATGCAAAGATACGATTTTTATTTGATACTACCAAACTTTTATACGCTTTTTTGCTATCCCGAGATTACATTTTATACTGTTGACGCACACACGGGCAGAAATTTAACAATCCAGAATCCTATAGGAAGAAATGTGACGAATTTGAAAGTGCACTTCTCGAGATTTCGGGCTGTATTACGATGCCTTTTACCCCCCTGCCGATGCGCCCGAAACTGCGTCCCGACGTAGCGATGGCTACGTCCCGACGTACGAAAGATTGCGTCGCGACGTAGCAACGGCTGCGTCGGGACGCAGTTTTAAAGGTAAAAGGGTAAAAAGGTAAAAAGGTAAAAAAGGATTTAAAGGTAAAAGGATTGTGGGGCGATAACAAAAGTAACAAAAGTAACAGGTAACTTCTGATATAAAAATGTGAATGTGAATGTGAATTTGAAATGTAAATGAATGCATGTAATGATATTAATATCATTTAATTCTAATATAATAAGGTACGCGCGTACGTACAATTAAAATATATATTATCAAAAATCATCAATAAACAGCCATAACAAAAGGATACACATGACAGTCCGTTCTCTTCACTTACATTTCAAATTCACATTCACATTCACATTTTCACCATTGCAAGCACAGAAGTTACCTGTTACTTTTGTTATCGCCCCGGCAATCTTTTACCTCTTTACCCTTTTACCTTTTTCTTTTAAAAGCAAATAATTCGGGACAACTCTTGCATTTCTCATAAAATTGCAGTATCTTTGCACCCATAAAAAATACAAAACATTATTATGGCAAGAAAACGTAAACCATTACCTCTGTTAGAGAACATCACCATCGAGGCCGTAGCAGCCGAGGGTAAGTGCATCACACGAGTAGACGATCAGGTCGTCTTCGTACCATTCTGTGTGCCAGGCGATGTTGTCGACTTGCAGGTAGTAAAGAAGAAACATAAGTACTGCGAAGCCAAGGTGGTTCGCTTCATCAAGAAGAGCGAGGTGCGCCAGGAGCCTATGTGCGAGCACTTCGGTATCTGCGGCGGATGCAAATGGCAGAACCTGCCTTACGAGGAGCAGATCAAGGCTAAGCAGAAGCAGGTAGAAGACCAGCTCACCCGCATCGGAAAGATTGAACTCCCTGAGTTTCGCCCTATCATGGGCAGTGTGAAGACCCAGGAGTACCGCAACAAGATAGAGTTCGGATGCAGCAACAAGCGATGGTTCACCGCCGAGGAACTGGCTCAGCTCCCACAGAAAGAGGATGACACCGTATCTTCACTCAAGGAGCGCCACGCCCAGAACGCCATCGGTTTCCATATCACCGGAGCCTTCGATAAGATTTATCCTATCAAGAAGTGCTGGCTGATGGATGACCTCTGCAACGAAATCCGCAACTTCGTCTTCGAATATGCTGATTCTCACGACTATACCTTCTACGATCTCCGCGAGCAGCACGGTTTGCTCCGCAACATGATGATCCGTAATTCGAACACCGGAGAGTGGATGCTCGTCTTCCAGTTCCACTACGATGAGGAGGGCGATGAGCAGAGAGCATTGGAGCTGATGCAGCAGGTGGCTGACAAATTTCCTCAGATTACATCGCTCATGTATGTAGACAACCAGAAGGGAAATGATACCATCAACGACCTGGAACTCAGCCTCTTCAAGGGCAACGACCACATCTTCGAACTGATGGAAGACCTGAAGTTCAAGGTAGGTCCTAAGAGTTTCTACCAGACCAATACCGAGCAGGCTTACCACCTCTACTGCGTAGCCCGCGAGTTTGCCAACCTTACCGGAGATGAGCTGGTTTACGACCTCTATACCGGCACCGGAACCATCGCCAACTTCGTGGCTCACAAGGCAAAGAAGGTAATCGGTATCGAGTACGTGCCAGAGGCTATTGAGGATGCAAAGGTGAATTCTCAGGTGAACAACATCGAGAACACCCTCTTCTATGCAGGCGATATGAAGGATATCCTGACCAACGATTTCATCGCGCAGCATGGTCGTCCTGATGTCATCATCACCGACCCACCACGTGCCGGAATGCACCCAGACGTAATAAACGTGATTCTGAATGCAGCCCCAAAGCGCATCGTATACGTAAGCTGCAACCCGGCTACCCAGGCACGCGACCTGCAGCTGATGGATGCCCAGTATAAGGTAGCAGCCGTACAGCCGGTGGATATGTTCCCTCATACCCCTCACGTAGAGAACGTGGTACTGCTCGAAAAGAGATAAACCTAGAAATCAAAATAGAAACAAGATGAAAAAGAGTATCATCCTGGCGCTCATGGCTGTAGCTTCGGTCTCAGCCAGCGCCCAGCAGAAGCAGACCATCGAAATACCATCATGGTTGAGCAACGTGAAATTGTCGGGGTATGGAATGACCCAGTATCAGTACAGCGGACAGAAAGATGCCGAATCCAACTCATTCAACATCCGTATGGCTCGTATCGCTCTCGAAGGTCGCATAGCAGGCGACTTCTATTGGAAGACTCAAATTCAGTTCAACGGCAACACCTCTACCCTCGGTTCCAGTCCGAGAATGGTGGATCTGTTTGCTGAGTGGCAGAAATATGAATACTTCAAGGTGAAGATCGGTCAGTTTAAGAACCCATTCACCTTTGAGAATCCGATGCACCCTATCGACCAGGGTTTCATGGGATATTCACAGAACGTGAGCAAGCTGGCTGGTTTCAGCGACCGTGCCGGAGAACACGCATCCAACGGCCGTGACATCGGTCTTCAGTTCCAGGGTGATTTCCTCAAGAATGCCAATGGCAGAAACCTGCTGCACTATCAGATTGGTGTATTCAACGGACAGGGAACCAATACCAAGGACGTTGACCAGCAGAAGAACATCATCGGAGGTGTATGGGTAATGCCAGTAAGCGGCATGCGCATCGGTGCCTTCGGATGGACCGGTTCTTATGCAAGAAAGGGAACATGGACCGACGAGCATGATGCCTCCTATACAGCCGACATTCAGGAACGCTCTGGCGTTCGCAAGCTCAGCCAGAACCGTTACGCCTTCTCTTTCGAATATAAGAAAGACGGCTGGACCGTACGTTCAGAGTATATCCACTCTACCGGAAAGGCTTTTGCCAAGAGCATTACTAACTTCAACGACGCCAACGCCAAGGACTGCAATCTGAATGCAAATATTGGCGACAAGGCACAGGGTGTTTACGGATTGGTTATCGCTCCATTGGCTCAGCTGCCAAAGAACAGCCGTATCGACGTAAAGGCGCGTTACGACATGTATCAGCCTAACGGCAAGAGCAACATGCAGAGAACCCAGTATGAGGCAGGTTTGAACTTCCATATCGGCAAGCGAATCTCTATCCTTACCGAGTATGCGCTCATCAACGACAAGACACTCGCGAAGCACAATTACTCCATGGCAGATGCCGAGGTTTGCTTCAGATTCTAACAGATACAACAAAGGCTCGCTCCTGCTACAGGAACGAGCCTTTATTGTGTTTACTGCCAACACCTTATCCTAGAATGAATAAGAGAAACCTACTGACATGAATTCCTTAAACTGCCAATAGCTATCATCATCCTTGCGCTTCACACCATCGTCGAAACGCGGATAGAGGAAGATGTTGGTAGAAATATAGCGGTTAAACTGGAAGGTAATGGTGTTTTCCCACTCTATTTCAGCACGCTTGTAAGTGGTGTATCCCCAGAGACGGGTCTTCCACTTGATATTATCCGCTATCTGCCACGACAGGTCGAAGGTACACTCAGAACCGTAATCGGTCATGCCATGCTTCCCCTCATCCAGTCCGTACCGCGTAGCCAGCGACGCTCTGCCCACATACTTCCAGTTGAAAGCCAGAGGAGCCAGATGGGCACTACCCTTCAGGCGGTGATGGAACCAGTCTACATTATAATCCATACCGACAGAGAGGTTCAGATTGAATGGCGAGAAGAAATCGGAATAAACCGTCTTGTCATTACTCTTGTAACCATGCGTAAACTGAGTCTGGCCAATCAGCTGGATGGTATAATACCACTTTCTGGAAGCCTGCAGACCGAGTTTTCCGGTGTATCGTATCATATCGTCGCTCGTCTTCAGCGTATGAACCGTATCACCCTTCGAAGTCTGATAACCCAGGCGCATCTCCACCTTATTATCCCATTTTATCTTCTGCTTGTTATTGTAGTTGGCAAACATCGTCACTCTTCCGAGCACCGAATAATTACTCTCACCACCCTTATACCAGTTGTCAGAAACATAGTTTTGCAGGAACTGCAGATAATAATCGCCGCCTATGGTCCAGAAGTTAGGACGGGTGATGACGATATCCATCGGAGCTGCATCCACCTCAATCGCCTTCGGAGCCACCTGCTCTACGATGTCAGGATGATTCTTCTTCGGTTTGCTCTGTGCAGCCAGCGGTGCCCCCACCTCCTTGAGATGAGACTCAGTATTGCGCACCAGGTCGGGACGCTTGAGATATACCTCCATCAGCGTCTGGTCGAGCATCGTTCCGAGCGAATCCTTCACCCCATCCTGAGGTTTGAGTCGCAACATGCGGGCTGCCGGCCCATGATAGAAGGTGAGCGGCGTAAAGAGCTGGGCATATCTGCTGTCCCCGGAATCCATCTTCATGGAATCGATGCGCTGACGGCACATCAAGAGCGAGTCAGCATAGATTTCAGCCAGCCTGTTCTTCGATGCCTCTCCGGGCGCCACCTTCTTCAATTTGCGCTGGGCAGAAACAGGCGTCAGAGCCGAAAGGAACGCAAGAACGAGTAATCCAAGTTTTATTTTCATACCTTAATTTTATAAATTTGGGCACAAAGGTAATAAATAATTCATAAATCTATGCCCTTTATTAGAAATATTTTTGCTCATTTCACAAAAATATCGTAACTTTGCACCCAAATAATTCTAATTATAAATTATAAATATCGTGGCTGAAACAAAGTACATCTTCGTAACTGGTGGTGTGGTTTCTTCTTTGGGTAAAGGAATCATATCTTCATCCATCGGTAAACTTCTTCAAGCAAGAGGTTACAACATTACTATCCAAAAGTTTGACCCATACATCAACATCGACCCGGGTACGCTGAACCCGTATGAGCATGGTGAGTGCTACGTAACGGTAGATGGTATGGAGACCGACCTCGACCTCGGACACTACGAGCGATTCACCGGCATTCAAACTACGAAAGCAAATTCTCTCACCACTGGTCGTATCTACAAGGCAGTCATCGACAAGGAGCGTCGTGGCGATTATCTCGGCAAAACCATCCAGGTGGTGCCTCACATCACCGACGAGATCAAGCGCAACGTGAAGTTGCTCGGCAAGAAGTATCACTATGACTTCGTGATTACCGAGATTGGCGGAACCATCGGCGACATAGAGAGCGCCCCTTACATGGAGGCTATCCGACAGCTGAAATGGGAGCTGGGCAAGAACGCCATCAACGTTCACCTTACCTATGTGCCTTATCTGAAGGCAGCAGGCGAGTTGAAGACAAAGCCTACCCAGCACTCCGTGAAGGAACTGCAGAGCGTAGGTATTCAACCAGATATCCTGATTCTCCGCACCGAGAAGAATCTCGAAGAGGGAATCATGAAGAAGGTAGCAAGTTTCTGTAACGTAGACCTGGACTGCGTGATTCAGAGCGAAGACCTTCCTAGCATCTACGAGGTGCCTGTAAACATGCAGAACCAGGGCCTCGACACCGCCATCCTCCGCAAGATGGGCGAGCCTATCGGCGAGACACCTGCACTGGGTCCTTGGAAGACATTCCTCGACCGCAGAAACAAGGCTACAGAGGTGGTAAACATCGGTCTCGTAGGCAAGTACGACCTGCAGGATGCATACAAGAGTATCCGCGAGAGTCTCTCGCATGCCGGTACCTACAACGACCACAAGGTGAAGATTACCTTCATCAACTCAGAATATCTCACAGAAGAGAACGTGGCAGAACAGCTGAAGGGACAGGACGGTATCGTCATCTGCCCAGGCTTCGGTCAGCGAGGCATCGAGGGCAAGATTATCGCCGCCCACTATACCCGCACCCACGACATCCCTACCTTCGGCATCTGCCTGGGTATGCAGATGATGGTCATCGAGTTTGCCCGCAACGTATTGGGCTACAAGGATGCCAACTCACGCGAGATGGACGAGAAGACTCCACACAATGTCATCGACATCATGGAGGAGCAGAAGAACATATCAAACATGGGTGGAACCATGCGTCTCGGCGCTTACGAGTGTGTGCTGAAACAGGGTTCACGCGTGTTCAATATCTATAAGAAAGAGCATATTCAGGAACGCCACCGCCACCGCTATGAGTTCAACAACGAGTTCCAGCATGAATTCGAGAAGAACGGTATGATGTGCGTAGGCAGAAACCCTGAGAGCGACCTGGTAGAAATCGTAGAAATCCCAGGCTTGAAGTGGTACGTAGGTACACAGTATCATCCTGAATACCAGAGTACGGTGCTGAAACCACATCCACTTTTCATGGATTTCGTAAAGACAGCAATAGAAAACAAAAAGTAAATATTAGGAGTTAAAGGAGTAATCCCCTTTACTCCTTTAATTTCAAATTTTAAAAATGAACAAGAACAACATTATCGGTTTCCTCCTGATTGCCGTAGTGCTGATTGGCTTTAGCTGGTACAACCAGCCATCTGCCGAAGAACAGAGAGCGGCATTCGTTCAGGACTCCATCGCCAAGGCTAAACATGCCGAGATGGAAAAGGCTAGCAAGGCTGCCGCTGTTAAGCGCCAGGCTAATGCCAAAGCAAAGGTTGAGGCAGACTCAACCGCCCTCTTCAATTCGGCACTCAAAGGCCAGGCTAAGAAGATTGTATTGAGAAACGAGAAGGTAGAATTAACACTCAACACTAAGGGTGCTACTGTAGAGAAGGCTGTCATCAAAGGCTATGTGGGACACAACCTGCAGGTGAAAGACGGTTCGGCTGATGCCAAGGACGTAACCCTCTTCGACGGTAACGACCAGAGCCTCAAGTTCATGCTCGAGGCGAAGGAAGCCAACATCATCACCAGCGATCTCTACTTCACTCCATCCAACGTGACCGACAAGTCTGTAACCCTGACCGCTGTGGCTGGTGAAGGCAAGACGCTCACCATGACTTATACATTGGGCGATGACTACATGCTGCACATGAGCCTCCAGGCACAGGGCATGGCGGGTCTGTTCTCACCTAATTATAATAAGATGGATGTTGACTGGAGCGATAAGGCACGCCAGCAGGAACGTGGTTTCATGTTCGAGAACCGTTATACTACCCTTACCTACCATAACGTAGAAGGCGGTACCGACCACCTCAACGAAGGTAGCGAGAAGATTGACGAGAAAATCGAAGAAACCATCGACTGGGTATCGTTCAAGAACCAGTTCTTCTCTGCCATCATCGTAGCAAAGGATAACTTCGAGAAGGATGCTTTCATGACATCTATCCCTCAGGAGAAGGGTTCGGGTTACCTGAAGCAGTTCCAGGCTAAGATGAAGACAGCTTTCGACCCAACCGGTAAGAAGGCATCTGAGTTTGAGTTCTACTTCGGTCCTAACGACTTCCAGATTCTGAAGAATACCGAGAAGGAAAGTACCTTCGGCAAGGACTTGGAATTCCAGAAGCTCGTATACCTGGGATTGCCTATCATCCGCTGGATCAACCGTTTCTTCACACTCTACGTATTCGACTGGTTGAGCAACGTGTTCCCAATGGGTATCGTATTGATTCTCATCACCTTGCTCCTCAAGCTCATCACCTACCCTATGGTAAAGAAGAGCTACATGAGTTCAGCCAAGATGCGCGTGCTGAAACCAAAACTCGAAGCTGCTACAGCTCAGTACAACAAGCCTGAGGACCAGATGCAGAAGCAGCAGGCGATGATGGCGGAATATGCCAAGTATGGTGTAAGCCCATTATCCGGTTGCTTGCCTATGCTGATTCAGATGCCGGTTTGGGTTGCGATGTTCAACTTCGTGCCTAATGCCATCCAGCTTCGCGGTGAGAAGTTCTTGTGGATGAACGACTTGAGCACCTTCGACCCAATCTTCGAATGGAATACCAACATCTGGCTGATTGGCGACCACTTGAGTTTGACCTGTATCCTGTTCTGTGTAGCCAACCTGTTGTACTCTTGGATGACCATGCGTCAGCAGCGCGACCAGATGGTAGGTCAGCAGGCAGAGCAGATGAAGATGATGCAGTGGATGATGTATCTCATGCCATTGATGTTCTTCTTCATGTTCAATGACTACTCAGCCGGTCTGAACTTCTACTACTTCATCTCATTGTTCTTCAGTGCCGCTATCATGTGGACCCTGCGCAAGACTACCGACGACGAGAAACTCCTCGCCATCCTTGAGAAGCGCTATCAGGAGAACAAGAACAACCCTAAGAAGGCAAGCGGCCTGATGGCAAGAATGCAGGCTCTCCAGGAGATGCAGCGCCAGCAGCAGGCTGAAATGATGCGCAAGCAGGCAGAACTGAACGAGAAAAAGAATAATCTCGGAAAATAAAG
>JAJWOH010000062.1:0-15181 GCA_021635485.1 Segatella copri
GCCGAGGTTGTCATCAAGCGCATGCTCGAATCACTCTAAAGCAGGAAATAAGAAAGAGATTGAGGGTGTGTCATAAGTTCATGACACACCCTCTTTTTCGCTCTATCCCACATCATCCTATCCCCATTTCTCGGTATTTTCATCTTTTCATCCTGTCTATATTCTTATATCTCATATATTATCCGTACCTTTGCCGGCGAAAAAAAGAAAAACAAGATGGACAAATACATAATACTATCACCAGAAGCCAAGGGGACGTTCAACGACCGCTTGAATTTTCTGTATCTGAAACTAGGGAACTATCTCGACACCGAGAAACTGGGAAATCGTACTTTGCAATATTGTAAGGTATTCCTCAGCGACTCCCAGAACCAGATAAGAGAGTTTGAGGAATCACTCCTTTATCAAGAGTATCTCAAAGATACCCATCTTACGGTTGTTGAACAACCTCCGCTCAACGGGAGTAAGATTTCACTCCTGATCAAGACCACAGACGATAAGACACCTATCCTGTTCCATAGCCTCCGTCTGACTGAGGAAGAAGCAAAGGGAAAGGATTCGTACGAACAGACCCGAATGCTATTCGATAAATACCTGCAACTTATCGCCGGTACAGAGATGACGATGAAGCGCAATCTGATAAGAACATGGATATACGTAACCAACATCGATGTAAATTACCAGGGCGTAGTAGAAGCCCGCAATGATGTTTTCGACCAGCAAGGTCTGACGGCAGAAACCCATTATATAGCCAGTACGGGCATCGGCGGAGCAACATCCGTCCGTCATGCCTCTGTAGCCATCGACTTTCTGACCGTTCCCGACATTAGGGAAGAAGACAAGAAATATCTCCAGGCACTCAACCATCTGAATCCAACTCATGACTACGGAGTAGCCTTTGAGCGAGGAACCTGTCTTTCTCTGTCCCAAAAGAAACAATATTTCATATCAGGAACAGCCAGCATAGATAAAGATGGAGCAGTTGTATACGAAGGCGATATTATAAGACAAACCGGCAGATTGCTCGAGAACATCGGTGCATTATTGAAGGATGGCGATGCGATGATGAACGATATCCAATACTTTATCATCTACCTGCGCGACATCTCAGACTATCATACCGTAGAGCAACTGATGAATCAGTTTTACCCTCAGATACCACATATCATAGTAGAGGCAAGAGTATGCAGACCGGGCTGGCTGATAGAAATGGAATGCATTGCAGAAAAACAAGAACAGAAATAAATGCTGATAAATGCAGAAATTTACTTTCAAAGAGTAAGTTTCTGCATTTTTTATGATTCATTCTAATATATTTTTATTACCTTTGCCCCTGATAAGTTGCACCTTGGCAAAGAGTAAATGCTAAAACTTCACTACTTATACCAAACAAGATGCACAGATATAAAAACATATAAATCGACAAAAATGAGTGAACAGCAAACAAGCCAGTCTAGTTTTGGCATATATTCGTTATATGCATTGGGAGCCATCGCATGCTTTGTGTTCTTCCAATTCTTCTATCCCTACCATCTGTTTTATCAGGAGCAGAACCAACTGTTCCTGTCATCATGGGATTATCTGACTACTTATCTGGACAAGCCGGGATGGCTGGCCTGTCTGGCAGGCGATTTCCTGACCCAGTTTTATTATTTCCGCTATGCCGGTCCTATCATCCTTACCCTCTGTATTCTTATTACGGGACATAATGTAAAATGCGCAGTAAGAGATGCAGACATCCAAGGGAAAAAGACGGCACATATCGTAGCCTTCATCATGATGATCCTATTGGTATGTTTCAGTTTTCACTACGACTACCGGCTTTGCAGCATTCTGGCAATAGCAGGTGGTGCCAGTGTGTTCCGTGTCAGCACCAAGCTGCTTACTTCCACCCGAATGTTTCTCAAGAAGATAGAGAAGATGGACGACAATCCTTCTGCCGCAGCAGGTTTGGGAACAACGCATTGGGTTACCGCCTTCAGCATCATTGTTTCCGTATTCGTATGCCACTGGTTCTTTGGAAATGGAGTATGGATCTACGGAGCGCTGGTATTTACAGGCTGTCTTTCCCACATCAAGAAAGTGGGGACCTACTATCGCCTGGCTGCCCTCGTGATTCCTTTCTTCCTGCTGATGCTGTCCAAGCGACTCTACTTCTGCGACTTCCAGACCCTTTATACCTATCCGGGTTTCGGAAAACTGGTAAAACCGCAAATGGATCTGGAGAAAACATTCGCAGTAGACTGTGAATATTACTTCGGTAATTATAATAAGGTTATCAACATCGTAGAAAAGACGGAAAATCCAGACCAATACATGAAGTTCTACTATAACCTCGTGATGGCGCAAAACGGATATCTTCCAGACAACCTGCTGAGATTCCAGAGCAACAATCTGGGTACATTCGATAAACTGGGACCAGACACCCCAACCCTCACCATCAAGACCCTGAACGAACTGTATTGGGTTCTGGGCGACATGACTTTCTGCGAACGTGCCACAATGCTTGCCAATGTCTGCTCTCCGAACAACCGGAATATCAGAATGGTAAAGCGACTTGCCGAAATCAATCTGGTAAAGGGCGACTACGCAGCAACCCGCAAATATCTCCGTATTCTGCAAAAGACCTTCGTATGGAGCAGATGGGCAAACCGTGCCTTCTCCTCACTTGCCAGAAAAGCAACAACTGATGAAAAAGCTCTCCTGCAGCAATACATCGAAAAGCGCCCGTTCATCAACCGGAAGGATACGCTACGACTGAACGAGAATTGCCACACCATCATGTGTGAACTGGCAGAAAGTAATCCAAACAACAAAATCGCCATCGACTACATGCTCTGCAGCGATCTTCTCCTGAAAGACATGGAAACCTTCAAGCGGGATTATGATACTTATTATCTCAAACTGAAAAACGTTTCCTACGAACGCCTGTACCAGGAGGCTCTCATGATTTATCTGGCGGGAACCAAGGCTAAGCCGGAAGAATGGGCAAAGTATATCAAGCGTCAAGATGTTCTGCAGCGTTTCCATCAGTATAATGAAGAACGGGGCAACCAGGCATTCAGCGATACCTACTGGTATTACTTCGACAAGGCAGAGGTGCCTAAGTTGAACATCAACTGAGGAAATAATTGACGCTAACTGTTCTTAACCGCAAGGGCAAACTGCGCAAACTGAACCTAAAGAACGCCAACATGATTTCTTCAAGTGTATATTATGGTTTCAGTCCATCGGGCAAATACGTCACCTTCTCTACCAACATCATCATTCCAGCCTTTCATGCCAACGCCGACAAGCGACTGGAAGTATATGATTCGAAGAGCGATACCTACCACAGCTGGTCGCATACCGGCAGATGGTTTGTCTTTGCCAGCAAACGTGACGACGGACTTTACGGCAAGCCTTACTTCTGCTATGTAGACCGCCAGGGCAAGGCCCATAAGCCTTTCGTTCTTCCGCAGAGGGAACCGACCTTCTACGATGATTGCCTGAAGAGTTTCAACATACCAGAGTTGAGCCGCGGTCCCGTTCCATTCGATGCCATTGACATCGAGAATGTGATGAAGCAAAAAGCTGAAAAGTTCAAATAAGAAAAAACAAAAAACGCTCCTGTTACCATATTGCAACAGGAGCGTTTTCTATACATATACATTTGAACTCTTCACTCTTCACCTTATGCCCTGAAACGCCCATAAACAGGGCGTTTCAAGGGGTGAAGAGTTATCAGCAACTCTTCACCCACTCTTCACCACTCTTCACCTAGGCACGAGGCATCGAGGCGTAAGAAGATACGCAAATCCGCCGAAACAGAGAGGTGAAGAGTGGTGAAGAGTAGGTGAAGAGTGCCCGAATACTCTTCACCGCCCGGAATGCCGATAAACACAGGGGATTCCGAGCGAAAGGTGAAGAGTGAAGAGTATTTCTTCGTAAGCTTCGCATAAAAACGAAACAAAGGCATTGGGGAAGGCTGTTCTAGGCGAACAGTCCACTAGCGGCTATAGCGCCAGTAGGCTGTCTGTGGATTGCCAGTTAACAGTCTGTCTTAAACAGCTTATGAATTACCAATTAGGAGTCTGATTAAAACAGGCAGATAATAACAGTTTCCAACATCATCAAACAGAAAAAGTATTACCTTGCCGCTATTGAGCAGCAAGGTAATTACGTACAGGATTGGCATACATCTCGAGAATTCTCTCTCTCAAGTAAGCTTCATCCTTGTTTGGAAGGTCAATTTTCGCAAGCTGACCAGCCATATATTTTTCAAATTTTGCCTTATCTTCGGCAGTATATTCTGCCTGATGAGCAGTTGAGTTTTCAAGCAAATCAAGAGCCACATAGTTGCCAGGATAGAGGCGGTAGTTCTTGAATATCAGCTCATCCATGTAGGCGGCTACCTTATTATATATATCCTGCTTAGGCATATCAGGATCAAGACTGTCCAGATAATCATCAAGACATGGAGCTGCATGATAATGCACATGACCCTTATAACCGAAGATACCGGTCTGCATACTTACCAGGTCATCCATAGGTCCTTTCTTCCAATCGGCATTATCGCGCTTCTGCTGGAACTCCTTTGCCTTCAGGAAATCGCATGGATCATATTCGTAACTGATAGAGAGCGGTACGAGATGAAGTTGTTTCAGGCGGTCGATAATGCTGCCCTCACCACCCATCGACATCATCTGCAGAATACTCTTCTGGGTGCGGTCATTACTGTCCTTGGCCCTACCCTCGCGCTGGGCTATCCAGATGTTCTCGTTCTTCTCCTTGATGGCGAAATGCATATAGTCGGAAAGACGCTTGCTCGACATCAGCATCTGTCGCATGCTCAGGGCACGCTCTACGATAAACGCCTTGTTGACACGTACCAGGTCCTTGACCCAAGGAAGAGAAAGGAGATTATCACCGATGGCAATCTCGCAGGTGGTCTTAAAACCGTTATCGATAAGAAGGACATCGAGGATGGCTGAATCGAGCACGATATCACGGTGATTACTGATGAAAGTATAATTACGGGTATTATCGAGCGATGTACAATCCATCTCGCAGCCTGTTGCTGCCTTCTTCAGAATGCCATGAACAAAATCGTAAGCAAAAGCCAGCTGGAAATCCAGATTGGTCTTACATGCCTTCAACTTCTGGGCAATCATCTCGAAAGGTACTTGTGGATAGAGATAGGCAAGCACTTGTTTAAACTGATCGTTTGAAAGCAAACGGTCGAATACCTCTGGGAGATCTTCAGGCTCCCAAGGACGGATGGTATCAAATTCTTGAGGGATATTCATAACTTTATGTTTTTTTCGGGAGTTAAGGAGTTAAGGAGTTATAGAAGTTAAGACAAATGTTCTAAAACGATATCTTTACATTCCATTAATTTCTACCGTTGTCTTAACTCCTTAACTTCTTTAACTCCTTAACTCCTCATTAATTATTAGAACTGATTCTCCACGATTTCGCTGAGCACATCCTTGATATCAAGACCTGCTGCACGAACCTGCTGAGGAATGAAACTGGTAACGGTCATACCTGGAGTGGTATTGATCTCCAGCATGTTCACCTTGTCTTTACCATCCTTATCCTTAGAGATGATATAGTCGATACGGATGATACCGTTGGCATGAAGAATGTCGTAGATGCGTGATGTGGTCTTGGCAACCTCTTCTGCTGTCTCAGGAGAGAGACGGGCTGGAGTGATTTCCTGTACCTGACCATTATACTTGGCATCGTAATCGAAGAACTCGTTGGTGGTCACCACCTCTGTAGCTGGCAGTACAACAGTCTTCTCGGCTGTCTTGTAGATACCCTGTGAAATTTCTGTTCCATCAAGGAAGCCCTCGATCATTACCTCATTGCTCTCCATGAAAGCCACACGGAGGGCTGGAGCCAGCTGGTCAGCATTCTTCACCTTGCTCACACCAAAGCTACTGCCGTCAGCAGCAGGCTTTACGAAACAAGGCATACCGATACGCTTGGCAATCTCTTCTTCATCATAAGCTTCACCGCGACGGAGCAAGATACTGTCTGCTACGTTTATACCGAAACCGCGCAGATAATTATTGAGCACATACTTATCAAAAGTCATTGCCTCTACCAGAACACCGCTTGTAGAGTATGGCAGATGGATGAGGTCGAAATAACCCTGCATCACACCATTCTCACCAGGCTGTCCGTGGATGGTGATATAAGCATAATCGAAATAGACATGCTTGCCGTTCATAACGAAAGAAAAATCGTTCTTGTCAATCTCGATAGTCTCACCATTATCCAAAGCAACATGCCAGTCGGTGCCCTTCACATCGACGAGATAAATATTGTAGCGCTCTTTATCAAAGAAAGAGTACAAACCCTGTCCTGAGCGCAATGACACATCGTGCTCAGAAGAATCACCACCGCATACGATGGCTATCGTTCTCTTGCTATTTTCCATAATTACTAAATATTTTTGAATGTATCTTGTGTGGTGCCAGCGATGAAGCCGCGCCACTTTTCTATTAATTGTCTAAAATCTTCCGGCCACTCACTGTCAAAATCCATCTGCTGCTTGGTTGTAGGATGCACGAAACCGAGTGTCTTGGCATGGAGAGCCTGACGCGGACAGAGTTTGAAGCAGTTCTGGATAAATGCCTTGTAGCTGCTACTGCGCTGACCTCTCAGAATCTCAGTACCGCCATAGGTTTCGTCCATAAAGAGCGGATGACCGATATGCTTCATGTGGGCACGGATCTGATGAGTACGGCCTGTTTCCAGCACACACTGCACCAAGGTGGTATAACCGAAACGCTCCAACACCTTGTAATGAGTAACCGCCGTCTTGCCTATTCCGCTGTCCGGATCGAAGACCTTCATACGGAGGCGGTTCTTCGGATCACGGCCGATATTGCCTTCTATGCGACCTTCATCTTCTACAATATTGCCCCAAACGAGCGCATTGTAACTGCGATGGGTAGTCTTGTTGAAGAACTGCTTACCCAGTGCGGTCTTTGCCGTAGGAGTCTTTGCCACAACGAGCAGTCCGCTGGTATCTTTATCGATGCGATGCACCAAGCCCACTTCCGGATCATTGGCATCAAACTCAGGCATATCCCTTAAATGCCAGGCTACCGCCTGAATCAAGGTTCCATGAAAGTTGCCCGCACCAGGATGCACTACCATACCTGCTTCCTTGTTAACCACCATCAGCTGGTCGTCTTCATAAACCACATTGATAGCGATTTCTTCAGGTTTGATACTCGTTTCGTGACGAGGACGGTCGAGCATCAGAGTAACCAGATCGTTAGGGCGCACCTTATAGTTGCTCTTTACCGGTTTACCATTGACATGGATGAATCCGGCATCAGCAGCCTGCTGAATACGGTTACGGCTCTGATAGGCCATCTTATCAGCCAGGTATTTATCGATGCGGACCGGATCCTGGTTGGCATCCACCTGCACCTTCCAGTGCTCATAGAGTTCATCTCCTCCTTCACCAGAAGCAGCGGTTCCTTCCTCCATCTGGAGTTCATCATTCAGTTCGTCCATATCTCCTGCATCATCAAACCCGAAGTCATCCTCTACAGGAGCATATACCTTATTATATATATAATCTAAAAATATCATTCGTATTACTATTGAATTCTTCACTCATCGTTCTTCACTCTTCATTTCTCCTACTCCACCACTTCCTTCTGGTGGTGCTCATGCGAAGGAGCAGGTTCTGTTGTTTCCGTTCCAGGAACCACCTCGAAGTTATCTTCATGAGTATCTCCGCTCATGTCACCTTCGCCTTCCATCACATCTTCTTCGCCGTGATAAACCGGATCTACCACATCGATGGAATCATCAACACTCCGTTTACCATTGCCAACCTGTATGACAAGCACATCATCGATAGAGACCTTATCACCAGCCACAACATGCTTACCCTTTACGAGGATACCATAAACCCAATCCTCTTCGCCAGGAATATATTCAGGTGTACCCAGTTTGAATCCCATAGCAGTAAGTTTAGCCATTGCCTCTCGCAACGAACTGTTGTCAATGACATCAGGAATGGTGATACGTGGAGAATGATCAGAATTGATGGTAACATAGATAACATGTCCCGACTTTACCACTTCTCCGAAAACCGGAGTCTGCTCCAGAATGACATCAGGCGGCAAAGAGCGGACATATCCCGTATCCGTTACAACAATTTCCAATCCCGCATCGTCGAGGATATGTGTAGCATCATCGATATTCTTGTATCGGATATCCGGCACACGGATGGCCTCACCATGATGGGTATAGATATCGATGCCATACTTGACACCGACACAGAGCAACACCAGCACCAGAATCATGGCACCGATATTCCCCCAAAGGTACTTACTCTTAAACTTATTTATAAACTCTGATGAAGTCATATATTATTTTTTGGTGCAAAGATACAAGTATTTGGGGGAAGAACAAAATAAAAAGGAAAGTTTTTGCACTCTCACCACCTATTTTATGATATAAAAACAAAACATCTTTGTTCCCCAAAGAGCAATCTCTGAAAAGAAAGGGGCGTTATAAACAACAAAAAGCAGCAAAGAATACATCCTTGCTGCTTTTAATGTCATCGTCAACAGACGAATCTTTCCTCGGAATTACTTTCCGTGGTGCTCGTCAGATACAGTTAACTTCTTACGGCCATGAGCACGGCGAGAAGCCAATACGCGACGACCATTCTTTGTTGCCATACGCTCACGGAAACCATGCTTGTTTACGCGACGACGATTGTGAGGCTGAAATGTTCTTTTCATTTTTCTTATTTATTTTTTAATTAATATTCTTCACAAAAGTGCAAAACACGCCCTTTTTGGGCTGCAAAATTACGCATATTTTCTGAAATAACCAAGAAAACTACCAAATTTAGCTTAAATATTTATGTTTTTTTCGATATTTCCTTTGATTTTTCATGTTTTTGCCGTAACTTTGCACTCGATTTTGAGATTATTATAATAACATTCAAGATAAACAAGAAATGATTAATTCACAGGAAATTAAGATTGGTACTTGCATCCGCATGGATGGCAAAGTATGGGTTTGCATCGACTTTCAGCACAGAAAGCCAGGTAAAGGTAACACCGTAATGAACACTAAATTGAAGAATGTTGCCGACGGTCGTGTATTGGAACGTACATTCCAGGTAGGTTTCAAATTGGAGGATGTTCGCGTTGAGCGCCGTCCTTACCAGTACCTCTACGAGGACGCTACTGGTTGCATCTTCATGAACCAGGAGACTTTCGAGCAGGTGCCTATCGCTAAGGAGAACGTTACTGGTGGCCAGTACATGAAGGAGGGTGACGTTGTTGAGGTTGTTACTGATACAACTGATGGTACTATCCTCTTGGCTGAAATGCCAGTGAAGACTACTTTGAAGATTACTCACTCTGAGCCAGGTGTAAAGGGTAATACTGCTACCAACGCAACAAAGCCTGCTACATTGGAGACTGGTGCTGAGGTTCGTGTTCCTTTGTTCGTCAACGAAGGCGAGACTATCCAGATCGATACCCGTGACGGTAGCTACCTCGGTCGTGTAAGCGAGTAATACATCCTCCAACAGGAAGATTGTGCTCTTATTGAGTAAAACTAACCCTTAATAGTAAGAAGAATGAAATATTCCATCATAGTACCTGTATTTAATCGTCCTGACGAAGTGGACGAACTTTTAGAGAGTCTGACTCATCAATCAGAGAAAGACTTCGAAGTTGTCATCGTAGAGGATGGCTCACAGACTCCCTGCGAGGATGTGTGCAAGCGATATGAGAACATGATGGATATACATTATTACTATAAGGAGAACTCTGGTCCGGGCCAGAGTCGCAACTATGGTGCCGAGCGCGCCAAAGGTGAGTATCTCCTGATACTCGACAGCGACGTGGTCTTGCCAGAAGGTTATCTGAAGGCTGTAAGTGATGAGTTGAGCCGTGAACCTGCCGATGCATTCGGCGGTCCCGACAAGGCACACTCATCATTTACAGATACTCAGAAAGCCATTTCTTATTCCATGACTTCTTTCTTTACCACCGGTGGTATCCGTGGCGGAAAGAAGAAGATGGATAAGTTCTATCCCCGTTCATTCAACATGGGCATCCGCAGGGATGTTTATCTCAGGTTGAATGGCTTTTCCAATATGCGTTTCGGTGAGGACATCGATTTCTCTATCCGTATCTTCAAGGCAGGCTGCCGTTGCCGTCTGTTTCCTGAAGCATGGGTATGGCACAAGCGCCGCACCGACTTCCGCAAGTTCTGGCGACAGGTCTACAACAGTGGCATCGCCCGCATCAATCTCTACAAGAAATATCCAGAGAGTCTCAAACTCGTGCATCTCCTCCCTATGGTCTTCACCGTGGGCGTAATAGGCACGCTGCTTCTGCTCTTCTTCGGCTTCCTGCCATACATGCTTGGCACCGTTCACGTATTCCCAACCTTGGGCAATGCGATGGCAGCATTGGGCTGCATCGGTCTCGCCGGCATCATTCTCTATACCATCGCACTGTTTATCGACAGCAGCAGGGAGAACCACAGCGTGAAGATAGGCTTGCTGAGTATTCGCGCTGCCTTCGCACAGCTGATGGGTTACGGATGCGGATTCCTTTCTGCATGGTGGAAGAGATGCGTACTGGGACAGAGCGAATTCAGCGCATACAACAAGACTTTCTACAAATAAGACTTCCCCGCCAAAAGAGAAGCCAATAATAATCTACTAATCAGTTATTATTATGGCAGAGAAACTAACCATTGCCAATTGGGCAGAAGAAGACAAGCCCCGCGAGAAACTGGAGCGCTTGGGTGCCTCAGCATTATCCAATGCCGAGCTCTTAGGTATTCTGATTGGTTCGGGATCTACTGACGAAAGTGCCGTAGACCTGATGAAACGCATTCTGAAGGATTGCGACAACAACCTGAACCAGCTAGGAAAGAAGTCCATCAGAGAACTGACGCAATATAAAGGAATGGGACCCGCCAAAGCCATCACCATTCTTGCAGCCTGCGAACTGGGCAAGCGCCGTGCTCTCGATAAGATTGGCACACGTCCCGACTTAGGCTCATCCCTTGCCATCTACAACTATATGCTTCCGAAGATGCAGGATTTAGATACAGAGGAAGCATGGCTCCTGATGATGAACCAGAACTTCAAACTTATCAAGGCGAGCTGCATCTCAAAAGGCGGCATTACAGAAACGGCAACCGATATCCGGCTCATCATCAAAGAAGCGGTGCTCAACAACGCTACCATTATCGCCTTCTGCCACAATCATCCCAGTAACAATCCTCAGCCAAGCAAAGCCGATGATGTACTTACCCAGAAGATTGCCAAAGCCTGCGAAATCATGCGTCTCTTCTTTATGGACCATGTCATCATAACCGATGGTGCCTTTTATTCATATCACGATAAAGGTAAATTGTAGTCTATTTGGGGTATATTAGACCTTCTGCAAGAAAAAAACAGCTTTTCTTTTTGTTTTGTCTGCAATAATTATTATCTTTGTAGGCAAAAACAAAGATTATTATGACACAAGAAGAAAAGACAAAGATAGAAGAAAAGATCGTAGATGTGCTTAAGACCGTTTACGACCCTGAGATTCCTGTCAACATCTGGGACCTCGGTATGATTTACAAAATAGATGTGAAAGACGATGCCACCGTAGATCTCGACATGACCTTCACAGCCCCTTCATGCCCTGCTGCCGACTTCATCCTGGAGGATGTAAGAAGCAAGGTAGACAGCGTGGAAGGCGTAAAATCTGCCAATGTGAACCTTGTATTCGAACCGGCTTGGGATCAGAGTATGATGAGCGAGGAAGCTCGCGTAGAACTCGGTTTTGAATAAAGACAAAGCTGTTGAATTCTTCACTCTTCATTCTTTACTCTTCATTTAAAAAGAATCGCTTATGAAAAATGTATATTTCCTCTCAGATGCGCATCTTGGCTCATTAGCCATTCCGCATGCCCGCATGCAAGAACGCCGCCTGGTCCGTTTTCTGGACAGCATCAAGACGAAGGCTGCGGCAGTTTATCTCCTGGGTGACATGTTTGACTTCTGGAACGAATATAAATATGTCGTACCAAAAGGCTATACACGCTTCTTAGGTAAGCTCTCGGAGTTGACCGATATGGGAGTGGAAGTACATTTCTTTACGGGTAACCACGATCTCTGGACCTATGGCTACCTGGAGGAAGAGTGTGGCGTTACCGTACATTACAAGCCTCAGACCATAGAGATATACGATAAAGTATTCTATCTGGCACATGGAGACGGACTGGGTGACCCAGACAAGAAATTCAAGTTTCTGAAAAGAATGTTCCAGAACCAGACCTGCCAACGCCTTCTTAATGCGATTCATCCTCGCTGGGGAATGGCTTTGGGCTTGAACTGGGCTAAGCATAGCCGACTGAAACGTGCTGACGGAAAGGAAGAGCCTTATATGGGCGAAAAGAAGGAGTTCCTGGTACGCTTTGCCAAACAGTATATGCAAGGTCACAAGGATATAGATTACTTCATGTTCGGCCATCGCCACATTGAACTGGATCTGATGTTGAGCAAAAAGACCCGACTGATGATTCTGGGCGATTGGATATGGCAGTTCACCTATGCCGTGTTTGATGGCGAACACATGTTTATGGAAGAATATGTGGAAGGCGAAAGCCAACCATAACAATAAAGGGCAGCTTTATGAGCTGCCCTTTATTGTTATCGCTGTATGCGACCTCCTGAAGAAGTCATGTTATTGATGATTTCTTCTTCTGTAACCAGATTCTGATCACCCGGAACCGTATTCTTTATCGCACTTGCTGACAGTGAGAAATCCAGGCAATACTGGTTCTTGTCGCCCCACTTCTGATGGGCATGAATATAGGCAGCAATAAAGGCATCACCTACACCCATCGGGTCAACAATCGGCTCAATATCATAGATTCTTGTAGTATAGAGCTGATCTTCTACAGCATCATAGAGCAAGCCGCTCAAGGTATGATGACTGCTGGCAATCTGATTTCTTACCGCCATCACCATCTTCTTACACTTAGGGAAGAGCTGATGCATCTTGCGGAAATACTCCAGATAAGCCTCCTTGTCAATCTCATAGTCTGCATCCAAAGCCTCGAAAGGAATATGAGGCACACCGCTGGCTACCTCCCACTCATTCTGGTCACCAAAGATGATGTCGCTATATTGCATCATCTGGAATAGCACATCATGAGGCTCCAGACCATATCCCCAGAGATTCTTACGGTAATTAATGTCGCAGGCAATGGTCAACCCGTCAGAAACAGCAAGTTTGATGGCATCCATAGTTGACTCCATCGCATCGCGGCTGATAGCGCAGGTAATGCCGGAGCAATGGAATACGGCAGCATCAGCCAGCACCTTTTCCCATTTCACCATTCCGCGCTTCAGCGTATAGAAAGAAGAATTCTTGCGGTCGTAAACCACACGGGAATTGCGCATTGCTACTGCCTCTTCGAAATAATAAGTTCCGAGACGTTCGCCGCCACGCACAACATGAGAAACATTCAGACCGTACTCTCTGAGATGCATCAACGCCGCCTCACCCATCTCACCGTATGGCACACGGGTTACATACTCTACATTATCACCTAAATAAGCCAAAGAGATGGCTGCATTAGCCTCACTGCCACCATAATTGCCAAACATATGATGTCCCTGAAATAAACGTTGATAACCAGGCTTAGAAATTCTAAGCATTATTTCTCCGAAAGTTACAATCTTTGTTTTCATAATTCTAAAAAATTAAAAAGGTGAAGACCATTCACTTATGTTTCTAGTCTTCACCTTATTATATATAGCGTATGATTACTTGTTAGCAACCAACTCCATTGTATCGCGAGCGATAACAATCTCCTCGTCGGTAGGAACTACTACTACCTTCACCTTACTGTCGTCAGTAGAGATGATAGCTTCCTCACCACGAACCTTGTCATTTACTTCCTTATTGATCTTGATGCCAAGATACTCCAGGTTCTTGCAAGAATCCTCGCGGAGGTCGGTCTGGTTCTCACCAACACCTGCTGTGAATACGATAGCGTCAACGCCACCCATAGCAGCTGTGTAAGCACCGATATACTTCTTAATGCGATACTCATACATACGGAGAGCCAACTGAGCCTTCTCGTTGCCCTCGTTAGCTGCCTTTTCGATGTCGCGCATATCAGAAGAAATACCTGTAATACCGAGCACACCACTCTTCTTGTTCAGGAAGTCAGCCATCTCCTGTGGCTTCATGTTCAACTTCTCCATCAAGTAGGTAACGGCAGAAGCATCGATATCACCACAACGTGAACCCATCATCAAACCAGCCAATGGGGTCAAGCCCATTGAAGTATCCAATACCTTACCATTCAATACAGCAGCTACAGAGCCACCGTTACCAATATGGCAAGTGATGATCTTAGAGTTGTTCTGGTCGAGACCGAGAATCTCGCATACACGCTTAGAAACATAACGGTGAGATGTTCCGTGGAAACCATAACGGCGTACGTGATACTTCTCGTACAACTCGTAAGGAATTGCATAGAGGTAAGCGTAGTCAGGCATTGTGCTGTGGAATGCGTTGTCGAATACGCAAACCTGAGGAGTGCCAGGCATCAAAGAGTCTACGGCACGAATACCCTTCAGGTGACCTGCGTTGTGAACAGGAGCGAGGTCGCAAAGTTCCTCGATACCATCCTCTACGCTCTTGTCAACGATAACGCTCTCCTTGAACTTGTCACCACCCTGTACGACACGGTGTCCTACAGCGTCGATTTCTTTCAAATCCTTGATAGCGCCGATTTCCGGGTCGAGCAAGCACTTGAACACGAAGTTTACACCTTCCTTGTGGTCAGGCATGTCGTGCATGATCTGCTTCTTCTCGCCGTTAGGCAATTTCACCTTGATGAAAGCGTTATCAAGACCGATACGCTCTACACCACCCTGTGCCAATACAGACTCATCGTCCATATTATATAATTTGTACTTGATAGATGAACTACCACAGTTCAGAACCAATACTTTCATAATGTTAAATGTTGAATGTTAAATGTTGAATGTTGAATTAAGCCTTCTTAGCATCCTGTGCCTGGCAAGCTGTGATAGCTACCATGTAGTAGATGTCATCTACAGAGCAACCACGAGAAAGATCGTTAACAGGACGGGCAATACCCTGGAGGATAG
>JAJWOH010000062.1:15281-18227 GCA_021635485.1 Segatella copri
ACAGAGCAACCACGAGAAAGATCGTTAACAGGACGGGCAATACCCTGGAGGATAGGACCGATAGCGATGGCACCACCCAAACGCTGAACGAGCTTGTAGCCGATGTTACCAACCTCGAGGTTAGGAACTACCAAAACGTTAGCCTTACCAGCTACCTCTGACTTTGGAGCCTTCTTGGCAGCTACCTCAGGAACGAGGGCTGCATCAGCCTGAAGCTCACCGTCGAGGTGAAGCTCTGGGAACTTCTCCTTAGCGATAGCAACAGCATCCTTCACCTTGTCGATGATATAAACACTCTTGCCTGTCTCCTTGTTGATGGCATCTTTGGCGCTACCCATTGTTGAGAAGCTCAACATGGCAATCTGTGGATCAGTAATACCTGCCACTGACTGAGCTGTATGAGCTGTAGTATAGGCAATCTGAGCAAGCTGGTCTGCAGTAGGGTTTGGAGTTACAGCAACGTCACCCATTACTACAACGCCATCCTGACCATACTGCTTCTGGTCTGAGATGAGCAACATAGCACCACTTACGCAAGTGATACCTGGACTGCACTTGATGATCTGAAGAGCTGGACGGAGAGTATCGCCAGTAGTGCTCAATGCACCAGAAATCTGACCGTCAGCGCCCTCAGTCTTGATAATCATACAACCGAGGTAGAGGTTGTTCTTAGTTACGAGTTCACGAGCCTGCTCTACGGTCATGCCCTTCTTCTTGCGAAGTTCAGCGAGCTTCTCAGCATACTCCTCAGACTTAGGGTTGTTTTGTGGATCAACGATAGTAGCCTTGTCGATGTTGTTAAGACCCCACTGAGCAGCGAGATTCTTAATATTGGCAGGGTTACCGATGAGGATGATGTCTGCGAGATCATCAGCCAAAACTTTATCGGCTGCTTTCAATGTACGCTCCTCTTCTGCTTCAGGGAGCACGATGCGCTGCTTGTCAGCTTTAGCGCGAGCTACGATTTGCTGTAATAAATCCATTTTACTTTTTAATATTTTATATATTTTGTTGTTTCCTAAGTAGATCTGTCAAAGTGTTAGGTGATGTTATCTTGTTTTTCACCTTTTTGCCACATCGACTTTGCAAAAGTACACATTTTCTTTGAAATAGCAGCGATTAAAATGTGTAAAAAAAGCTAAATCGGGAGATTATTCATGTCGTAAAGGTTTACGTAGCAGGAAAAGTGATGAATTCTTCACTCTTCACTTTACTTATATCATCTCCAGAGTAAGGATGCTTTCCAGTTCCTCGGCAGAGAGTCGGAGTTTGAACTCGCCCTTGATGGCCACGCTGATTCGTCCGGTCTCCTCGGATACGATGACGGCGATGGCATCACTGCTCTGTGATATTCCGAGAGCGGCACGATGGCGGAGTCCCAGTTCCTTCGGAATATCGAGGTTATGACTCACAGGCAGAATACATCCGGCTGCCATGATGCGCTTATTGCTCACCACCATGGCTCCATCATGAAGCGGCGAGTTCTTGAAGAAGATGTTCTCTATCAGCCGCTGGTTAATCTTGGCGTCTATCTCCTCACCCGTATCCATGATGTCCTTCAGTGGAACGCCTCGCTCTATAACGATAAGAGCACCTACGTATTTCTTCGCCATACTCATACACGCCATCACAATCGGCATGATGGTCTCCTTGTTAGCCTCCTTCTGGCTCTCCTTGCTGGAGTGGAAGAAGCGAACCAGCCGGCGCATACCTTTCTGCGAACCTATCTCATAGAGGAATCTACGGATATCCTCCTGAAAGATGACGATGAGGGCAATGACTCCCACGCTCACCAGTTTATCCAGGATAGAACCCAGCAGGCGCATTTCCAGTATCTGACTCACAAAGAGCCAGATAAGAACGAAGAGCATGATGCCCACGAAGATGTTCAGTGAGCGCGATTCCTTCATCAGACGATAAACATAGAACAGCAGCGAGGCTACCAGGAGAATATCGAGAAAGTCTTTGATACCAAATTCTATCATGTGCGTCCCTCCTTCATTGCTTCTATTATCTTCACAGCCTCAGCAGCTTCTTTCACATCGTGCACTCTGAGGATGCTGGCGCCCTTCATCAGAGCGATAGTGTCGAGCACGGAAGTTCCATTGAGCGATGTCGTAGCATCTCCACCCAACAGTTTATATATCATACTCTTGCGGGAGATACCTACAAGCACAGGAAGTTCCAGTACGTTCAACTTCTCCATCTCATTATAAATCTGATAATTCTGGATGAGATTCTTGCCGAAGCCGAAGCCCGGGTCGAGGATGATATCCTTGGCTCCCAAGTCGCGCAACTGCTGCACCTCTCTGGCAAAGCCCTTCATCATCGTTTCGAGCGTAGGCTGCACCGACATTAATATATAAGGTACCTTCAGCTCGCCCACCACACGAAACATTTCAGGATATTCCTCCTGTCTCTGCTCCAGCGGCACATTGGCGATGCCTGTGATTCCACCTTCTGATACATCGTTGATGATGTCAGCTCCCCACTCCTCGATACACTTGCGCGCCAAGGTAGGGCGATAGGTATCTACGGAGACGGCAGCATCCGGTTGCTCCCTACGAACGATGTCGAGAGCGAACTTCAGGCGTCTTCCCTCCTCCTCTTCCGATACTTCATCAGCACCGGGACGGGTGGAGAAAGCGCCCACATCAATGATGCTTCCACCTTCTTCTATAATCTGATTAGCTCTCTGAGCTATCTCCATTTCTGTCTGTTTTCTACTGCCAGAGTAGAAACTGTCGGGCGTAACGTTCAGGATGCCCATCACCTGAGGGGTACTCAAATCCATCAAGCGCCCCTTGATATTGATTGTATATTCCATTGGATTATAACTCCTTAAGCCACTTTTTACCTGGCTTTGTGTAAGTCCAGGCAAGAAAGCTTCCACCTATGATTGTTCCAACCACAAAGAAAAACAATAGTCCATTGTAAACTTCCATA
>JAJWOH010000062.1:18327-20277 GCA_021635485.1 Segatella copri
CCTCACTTTCTAAAGATTCATCGAATATTTCTGCAAAAATAGAAAGAATATTCGAGATTACCATCATTTTTTGGGAAAATTGTTTGTTATGTCCATAATTTAGATTACTTTTGCACCCAAAATAACAGTTATAGACTATGGATATTTCAGAACTCTATCAGATTTACCAAGCGCACCCAGTGATTACCACTGACAGCCGCGACTGCCCAAAGGGCAGCATCTTCCTGGCTTTGAAGGGCGCATCGTTTGATGGCAACAAGTTTGCCGACATGGCTTTGGAGAAAGGCTGTGCCTATGTGATTGTTGATGAAAAAGAGTATGCCAAGGAAGGCGACGAGCGCTACATCCTCGTAGAGGATTGCCTCACCACCTTCAAGGAATTAGCCCGTGAGCATCGCCGCCACTTCGATATTCCTGTAGTAGGAATCACCGGAACCAACGGCAAGACCACCACCAAGGAGCTCGTCTCTGCTGTTCTCGGCGAGAAGTTCAACGTGATGTTCACCCAGGGTAACTTCAATAATGATGTGGGCGTACCAAAGACGCTCTTCCGTCTCTCTCCGGAAAACGAGATTGCCGTTGTAGAGATGGGTGCTTCCCATCCTGGTGACATCCGGAAACTCGTGGAATACGTGGAGCCAACCTGCGGTATGATTACCAACGTAGGCCGTGCCCACCTGCAGGGATTCGGCAGTTTCGAAGGCGTGAAGAAGACCAAGGGAGAGCTCTATGATTACCTCGCAGCCAACGATGCCCTCGTCTTCATCAATGCAGACAACGAGCATCTGATGCAGATGGCCGAGCAGCGCAACATCAACCGCCTCATCACCTACGGCAAGGATGAGAACTGCGATGTTTGGGGAGAAGTCATCTCCTGCGCTCCTTTCCTGAAGTTCCGCTGGCGCACCGAGAGTTTCGACTGGCATGAGGTTCAAACTCATCTCATCGGCTCTTACAATATCGACAACATGCTTGCCGCCATCACCATCGGTCTTCATTTCGATGTGAAGCCTCAGCAGATAGATCATGCCCTGGAGAACTACATCCCAAGCAACAACCGTTCGCAATTGGAAGAGACGGCGCACAATAAGCTGGTGGTAGATGCCTACAATGCCAACCCATCGAGCATGGCAGCCGCCATCGAGAACTTCCGCGTGATGGATGTGCCTCATAAGATGGCAATTCTCGGACAGATGGGCGAGCTCGGCGAAGTGAGCCACGAGGAGCACCAGAAGGTAGTAGACCAGTTGCAGGCAGCCGGTCTGGAGAATGTATGGCTGGTAGGCGATGAATTCAAGGATATTCCATGCAGCTACCGCAAGTTCCAGAATGTAGAGGAAGTGAAGGAAGCGCTCAAAGCGAACCAGCCTCACGACCATTACATCCTCATCAAGGGCAGCAACAGCGTGAAGCTCTTCCAGCTTCCGGAGTTGTTATAAACGGTTATTATCGTACAACTAAAAGGTGTGTAGTTGTACGATTATAGGGTGTTGCCACTAGGCTCGGCAGATGTGCTGACTGCAGTCGGCAGACCTGCTGACTAGGCTCAGCAGAGCTGCTGAGCCTAGTGGGAATCTCTTAGAAACAGCCTCCTTGAACCTGATATTCCGACTTCTTGAACCTGAGCAAACGTATTCTTTCACTTACTCAGTCGTATTTGTAAGCTTGTTCAATCATATCAGTAGGCTTATTCGGACGGCTCATTGAGTTCACTCAGGCACATTGTTTCGCTCACTCAACAGGCCCACAGCCCCATCTACATGAACTCTGCAACAGCTTTTTAAATACAAAAGGATTTAACTGTACCATAAGCATTTACATCATTATGAGTTTTACGTAACGAAGATTTCATAATGCAAAGATACGATGAATATTTGTAAACGGCAAACATTTATCTGTACTTCCCTGAAAAAGGTTGTCACTTAGGAACAAACAGAAGTGACAATGAAA
>JAJWOH010000063.1:0-20258 GCA_021635485.1 Segatella copri
GCTTCCATCAGTTTCCCCACGAAGAATCCGATGGCAAGCCCTATGATGATTCCAACTACTATTTCCATTTATCTTTGTTTTGAATGATTCTGTAAATCTGCACAAAATATGATTTGCAAAAGTAATGATTTCAAAACATAACACCAAACATCATGGGGGATTCTTGTAGATATTTAACTATTATGGAAAAAACAGGTAGAATTATGAGATTAAATGAAAAATTTGCATTATCTTTGCATCATATTAATATAAAGATACAAACTATGATCAAAAGATTATTATCCTTTCTAGACGCATCGCCAGTGAATTTCCTGGCAGTAAAGAATATCTCCGAGGAATTGGAGAAGAACGGGTTCCGACGTATGAACCCACAGGATCCATTGGGCAAGATTGAAGCGGGTGAAAAGTTCTTCGTTACCAAGAACGACTCTTCCATCTACGCCTTCCAAATCGGAAAGAAGCCTTTGGCAGATGCCGGTTTCCACATGATCTGCGCCCACTGCGACTCCCCTACCTTCCGCATCAAGCCAAATGCTGAGATGCTCTGCGAGGGCGGTATCGTGAAACTGAACACCGAAGTTTATGGTGGTCCTATCATGTCAACCTGGTTCGACCGTCCTTTGACCTTGGCAGGTAGAGTCATCGTGAAGGGCGAGGACGCGTTGAATCCCCAGACACTCCTCCTTCATGTTCAGCGCCCATTGCTGCAGATCAGCAATCTCGCTATCCACTTCAACCGTCAGGTGAACGATGGCGTGAAGTTGAGCAAGCAGAAGGATGTGCTCCCTATCCTCGGCATCATCAACGAAGAACTGGAGAAGGGTAATCTCCTGATGAACGTGATAACCGGCGAACTGAATATCAAGAAAGAGAATATCCTCGATTTCGATCTCTATCTGGCTGATGCCACTCCAGCCTGCACCTTTGGTGTACACGATGAGTTTATCTCTTCAGGCAGACTCGACGACCTGTCTATGTGCTGGGCTGGTGTAGAGGCGATGATTGCATCTGATGCCAATAATACCACTCAGGTTCTAGCCATCTTCGATAATGAAGAAACAGGTTCTCAGACCAAACAGGGAGCCGGAAGTCCATTCCTTTCTTATATGCTCCAGCGCATTGCCCTGGCTCAGAGCGGTACAGAAGAGGCTTATTATCAGGCAGTAGAGCGTGCGTTCATGATTTCAGCAGATAATGCGCATGCCTGGCATCCTAACTATAGCGAGAAGTTCGACCCTACGAATCATCCTAAGTTGGGCGGTGGTCCGGTCATCAAGTTCAATGCAGCCCAGAAGTATGCGAGCGATGCCGTATCAGCAGCCATCTTCGCCAACATCTGCGAAGCAGCCGGTGTACCATGCCAGCGTTTCGTGAATCATAGCGATGTGGCAGGCGGAAGCACCCTGGGCAACATCCTCGCCTCTTCCATCCCATTGAAGGGAGTGGATATGGGCAATGCCATCCTCGCCATGCACAGCTGTCGCGAAACCGGTAGCGTTATCGACCACGAATATTGCGTGAAGGCATTCACCAAGTTCTATCAGTTGTAAGCAATCCCGATTTATCTCTTCACTCTTCACCTTCTCGCCCGTAACCCCTCTGTTTATCGGGGTTTCGGGAGGTGAAGAGTTTTCTTTATCTCTTCACCCACTCTTCACCCCTCTTCACCCATTTATCTTTTTTCTCATTAAAAATTATTTTAAAAATCAGTTTCTCCGTTCTATCAGCCAGGAAAAGAGGGATGTTGATAAAGGAATCATCCCTCTTGAGATTAAGCATCGAATATCTGATGCGCAAACCAGGTGAGTACCTTTTGTTATACTCTATCAAACTACGCCCCGTGACACTGGTACCCGACTTCACTTCCACCGGAATAACTTCCAAACCACGCTGAACAATAAATTCCACTTCTGCTTTATTACCCGAAGCCCAATAATGGGAACAATTAACGCCATTAGCCACTAGACTCTGAAGAATATAATTCTCTGCCAAAGCGCCCTTATATTCTTTAAATATAGGATTATCAACCAGATAAGCCTCAGGACTCAAATCAGCAAGCACTCTCAATAATCCCACATCAAGACTATAAATCTTGAAGATGCTCAAATCTTCATACGATTTCAAAGGAACTTGCGGAGTAGAGCACAAGCTTACCTTATATATCAATCCCGCATTTTTAAGCCATGTAAGAGCATCCTCATATTCCCGCGCTCTTGCACCAGGACGAACCAGCTGATAAACAAACTTTCTATTTTCCTTAGCCAACTGTGACGGCAAAGACTTCCAAACATGCGAAATCCTATTAGCCAGTAAAGGCGTAGCATGCTTCACAAAGTCCAAGGAATAATCTTGCAAGATATTACGTAGAGTTGTTTCCACGCCACTCAGATCCTTTTCTATCATCTTCATTGCCGCAGCTGGCATTCCACCAGATATACGATAGGCAGTAAATGCCTGAGAAAGTCTATCAAAAAAAACGTCAGGAAGAGGTTCCAAGCTATCTATTGACATATAATATTGGTAAAGCCTTTCATCTCGCTGCTCCAAAAACTCAGAAAAAGTGACAGGATACATATTTATATGGTCAACCTTACCCACAGGAAACGAAAAGCCTTGATGCCCAAAAGCCAACCCCAAAAGAGAACCAGCACAAGCCACAACATATTCCGGCGTCTTTTCGCAGAAATATTTCATTGCGCTAATGGCTTCCGGACAGTCTTGTATCTCATCAAGAATAAGCAAAGTCTTCTGAGGCAAAATTGGTTCTGAAGTAAGATATGACAATTGCTCGAGGATTTGCAGCGGGTTCTTAGTCTTGCGAAAAATATCGCAGACTCCCTCTTCTTCATTGAGACTAAAATATGCGCAATGCTCAAAATATTCTTCTCCGAACTTCTGAAGTACAGAAGTCTTTCCTACTTGTCGAGCGCCCAGCATAATCAATGGCTTACGGTCTTTTTTAGCTCTCCATTGTTTTAATTCTTGAATAATTATTCTATTAAACATTTTTTAGCACCTCCATCGTTAAAGTGCGGAAAATGTGTAAGTTTACACATTTCTGATACTTCTTTTGTGAAATTCTCCACATTTTCCACACTTGAGTTTTATTTTTCATCGCAAAGATACTAAAAAAACGACAAGCAAACAAGCATTTACTACATTTTTAACCAACTTTATTACATCATTTACTGAGCCCACTTTAAAAAGGGGCTCAATATATTATTCTTTTCCTTTTATTGTTCCTAATTCTTTCACATTCTTCTCAAATTCATTTCTTTCACCAATAGCCCCATTACGTAGCTTTGCCCGATAATTGTATATCGTATTAACTGCATAATGTAGGAATTCAGCTATCTTCGTACTGTCATCAATACCCAGTCTTATCAAGGCGAATACCCTCACCATTGCCGGTAACTTTGTTGCATCGGTAAGATGGATTTGTGCCTCCGGCTTCAGAAGGCTATTGAGGTCTTCCACGAAATCAGGGAACAGATGCAGGAAGACCTTATCGAAATTTGCATAGAGTTCTCCCAACTCATGCTCCTTCAGTTCACTGCTTCTCGTCATTGAATAAAGTTCCTGATATTCATGGTTCTTTACCATCTTATTGACATGCAGACGCAACTTATCCAGTTTATCTATATAATGAGAACATGCTCCCAGGAACTGACCTATATATTCTTCCTTCACACCATTCGACTCATTCAATTTATCATTCGAAGTCTTCAACATTTCGTTGGTAGCAGAAAGTTTCTTATTCAGTTCCTCCAATTGTTCATTCGTTTTCTTCAGTTCATTCCTTGCTATTGTAACATATTTCTTCTGCTTATTGACATAGAAAGCCCAAACACCCAAAGAAAGAACCAGAAGACTGACACAGATGATGGCAAAGACAAGACGCTGGTTTGCCTTCTTGAGCTGTGCCTGATAATTATGGTCGATGGTACCAAGCACTGGCGAAATCTGCCAACTGCGAATACGTGTACTAAAACTCTTATTGGCATTCCAAGAGAAGTTGATGTATTTATAGGAACGCTCAACATCTCCCTCCTGACTCAGAATATCGGCGAGCATCCAGAGCGAAGCCTGATCATTGATGGCACACTTCACATCACAAATGGCAGATTTTAGCAACCAATATTTCTTCATTTCTTCGTTTTTTAGAGAACGGTAAATCAGATAGCGATAGTAGGCAACGATACCATATTCATGACTACCCTCCTTACACATTTTCAACCGTTCATCATTTACCTTCAGTGCTTCATCCCATTTGTTCTGACTGGTAAGCATCACCTCTTTACGCATGAGATAATCTTCGCTATGATGCGGAAGGATAGCAAACAAAGTATCCCGATATGCATTCTGACGACTAAAGAAATTCTGACTTAGATCGGAATCTATCTGCATATTAGAAAAGCCCAACTCGCCATAGACATGGTAGTAGGCGATGAAATAATCTTTCCGGTTAGATTCATCCAATGTCTCTTTATCTATATGCTTGAGCACCTCCAAAGCCTCAGCAAAAGCTCCGGCAGCAGAATACTGTAAAGCCAACTGACTTTTCAATCCTGCTACTTCAGCCGACAATCCTTCCTTCTGAGCCAGTGCGACAGCCTTCTGAATATAAGCCACTGCAGAATCGCTCTGGTAGGACTTGTATTCTGAATAGATTTTGCGATAGGTATTGAGGAGCAACTTCGGATTTTTCTCCTGATGAATCAATTCCTTCAACTGAGCGATGCTGCTTTCTTTCAGTTTGACATAATGCTGGGATTGCTCTATAGCCCGATCAAGTTGGGTATATAGGTCACTGATGCTTTCCTTTTGAGCAAAGCATGATGTAAGTGCAACGAAACACCATATATACAATAGAGATAATAATCTTTCTGTCATTAGTTTATAATATTTTGTTGTATAGGTATCATTAGATCCAGCCCTTACTGCTGTATAGGACATTCAAGAGACGTAGGTATAGTTTTTTGAGTATATTTCCAAATTTTCTAGCATTTTTTTGATATTCTTTTTTACTTTTGGTGTTCTTACATCCTTGCACCTCCCCAAAAAAGGCTGCCCCAAAAGGTTTGGAGCAGCCTTAAACAAAGCTTTATACCTAAATTATCAAACTAAAACCTAAAATGCTTATGAATGATTATAAACCTACATATTATTTCTTTTCTACTTTGAGAACAGCCTTGTCTACACCGGCAGTCAAGTCAACTGTAAGAACGTATGTCTCACCATCCTTCAGTTCTACTCCATCTTTCAGGTAAACATTGCCGTTGTCGTGACCATTACCATCACCGATGCCGAACACCTCGCTATCAGTTGAGATGAGATGGCTGTTATCCTTACCCTTGAACTCAACACCCCAGTTTGCCTGACCGAAGAACTTAAAGTTTACGTCAGTTGCTCTGAGCTGTTTGCCTACGGTGAGTGTAACCTGATATACCTTATCCTTGATTGGAGTGAGACAGACATCAGAATCTACACCTGTCCACCAGCCATGATTTACAGCGTCCCAAGTTGGCTTGTTGACACCTTCATTACCGATTATCCAGAGTGCACCAGTACCATCGCCATTCAGTGACATAGGCTCACTTCCATTCATTGTCCAGATACGGAATGACTTATGGGTGAAGTCTGCCAAAATAGTATATCTGCCGGTAATAGCCTTGAAGGTATAGCTTCCATCCTCTTCTTTCTGGAACCAGTCACTATCATAATACCAGTCATCTGGCAGATTATTGCCGCTGATGGTAAGGTTACAGGTAGCACCTTGCTTGATATCACCCACCCAAGTCTTACCTGCATCAGAATCGGCAAAGTCGAGGATAGTAACCGGCAATACATCGGTAGGACCAGCCGTATAGTTCTTGGCATCGAAAGTGACAACTACATCGCTCATATTCTCAGAAGTGAAGTTGAAGTTGCCTGTTTCTCCCAAACTGATATCCTTACCTGTGCTGGAACCGAAGACAAACTTTCCATCCTTCGTTGCAAAATATCCCTTGAAGGTCTTCTTGCTGCTAGGAAGAACAGCCTGATAAACAAAGTCGCTTTTCTCTGTCATGTCATATTTAACACCATCAGCACTCACAAACTGCAGATTGTTGAAGTGAGGCCGCTTGATATCAAACGACAAGGTCTCTGTATTCGATTTGGTTGATACATTCTGCAGCGTAAGCTGAATATCCACCTTTCCATCAGGAACATTCTGAGCATAAGGCACTTTCAGTTTGACTGTATATTCACCAGCCTCCTTGGTACGGATGGTAGTTTCATCTACACTCTGCCCACTAAACAGGAGGTTTGCTTTCAAGGTAGAGAGAGCCACGCCTCCCTCATCCTTGCAGTTTACTTTCACCTCCACTTCATCGCCCATCCATACAGCTGCAGCAGGAGCCGTACAGCTCATCACAGGATTACCGGCAGGAGTAGGCGCACTGTAATCATCATCGCCGCAAGACGCCATCAGTGGTAGGGCGAGCAACGCCATGATATAATATCTGATATGTTTCATAATGATCGTATCTTTAATGAATCATTTACTATAGTTTATGGATTACTTATTCCACTTGCAAGAAATCACTCCATTAGCAGGAACATTGCAGGTGAAATTATGAGTTCCATCACTGAGGTTGATTGACTTAGCCGCATCTCCCTCGTTGATAATGACAGCAGCATAACTACCATCAGGATTAACAAACTCAGCATGTGTAATCTTGCTGTCAGTAACGGTACGGGATGTATTACCAATGCGAACCGCACCAGGAGCTACGACACTAGACATGTGGTTGATGATATAATAATGAGAATTATAGCTCAACTGGTTGTAGCCGTTCTGATTGATATCAATAGCACCATAGCAGGTCTGGCATCCGCCATCCAGGTTAGGTCCCATCTTATTGTCAAGCATCAGATTCCATACAAGCACAGCCTTGCAATTCTGGTTTACCGTAGCGAGCGCCACATTCTTCATATCCGCCATCAGTCGTTTACTCAAGTCACGTCCGTTATTCCAGGTTCCGATACTGCTTTCTGAGAAAATCAGTTCCTTGTCAGGACGCTGGTTGTGGATATCAGTCAACTCGCTGTTGTTGCCGCCATAATCGTGATAAGCTGCACCGACAACCAGTTCTGACCCCTCAAAGTTATCACCGATAGCATTGTAGAGTTTCACAGGATAATCCTCCTGATCAGCAATCTTATCATAGTTATAGTTGTGATCGAAGACATAAATCTTGGTCTGCAGATTATTCTTCTTAAAATGCGCAGCCAACTCCTTCACGAAAGGAGCCTCTTCCTGCCAAGGCATATAGAGAGATGCACAGTTAGCCTTGTTTAATGGCTCATTCTGAGGACTCACTGCATAGATATTGATGCCTTTCTCCTTCATGACATTGATAAACTTCACGAAGTACTTGGCATAAGCCTCGCGATAATCAGGATTGAGATGACCGTCAGTCCATGAATCCTTAGGGTTCTTGGTGTTGAGGTCTGTCACCTTCATCCATTTTGGACAAGTCCAGGGAGCTGCAATAATCTTCAGATTAGGATTGATGGCAAGAATCTCCTTCAGTACCGGAATCACATAATCGTTCTCATCGCTATAGAGCGCAAAGTTGCTGATAGGGTCAGACTCGCTGCCCTTCGTGTCGCAATAGGTATACTCGGTACTTGAAAAATCGTTGCATCCCAAAGAAATGCGGGCATAACTTACGCCATAACCCTCTGTGGTAGAGTAAATACGCTTCAAGAGAGTCAGACGCGCCTCTGGGGTCATCTGCATCAGATTATAGCAGGATGAATAAGTGATGGCATAACCGAAGCCATCAATCGTCTGATACTTCTTGTTCAAATCAAGTTCGATGGTGGTAGGTGCCATAGATACTCCATTATACAACTTCACCTCACCCTGTGACAAAGAATAGACTCCATCGGCTGTGGTAATGAAAGTTTTGGCTGTTCCTTGTGCCGGTACCGGATTTGGTGCCTCAGTAGGAGTATCAAAGTCTACAGGATCTGAGAATGAGTTACTGCTGCTGCAAGCTGTCACAGAGAAAGCTGTTGCGCAGATTAACATCATCAGTTTATTGCTATAGTATTTCATATTCGTTTCTTCTATTATTTGTTAATAACGGTTTGAGTTGAAAGCTATCCAGGTTAGCTTAGTAACCTGGATTCTGCTCTAGATTGGTATTCTGGTCAAGAGCGGTCTGTGGAATTGGCAACAGGTATGAGTTGCCGTCAAACTGCCTTACCTGTCTGATGCGTCCGCTGTCACGGTTGTCTATTCCGTTGAGATATTGCTCGACCTTGTTGTTGCGGCAGAGGTCGAACCAGCGTTCTCCCTCAAAGGCAAGTTCCAGACGGCGCTCATGGAGAACGGCCTCTATCATAGATTCCTTGCTGCCAGTCTTGTCGGATGTCAGTTCCTTCAGTTTGGCACGCTTTCGAATCTGGTTCACGAGTTTCGCACTCTCGGCAAGATTGCCCTTATAGGCTTCTGCCTCAGCCTTCATCAGTATAATATCAGCCAGGCGAACCCAGTAAACATTATTGTATGAAGAGCGTAACTTATACATGAACGGATAGTTGGAAGCTGGATAATAGTTGCTCCAGGTACAGGCATAATATACGATAGCCTGATTCTTACGAACCTCATCACCCTCCTTGTCAAAGTCATTGATGATGTCTCGTGAAGGAGTAATCCACTTTGCCCAAGTAAAGTAATAATCCCAGTTGTCCAACTGACGGCCGTACATCCAGGTTTCCCAGTTTCCGCTACCGGTTGTCCAGTGCACCTCCAGAATACCTTCTTTGGTATTGCGTTTCATGCAGTCTTTCGCTGTCTCATCATAGCCCCAAAGTGTTTCATAACTGTCTTCCAGCTCTACACCGGTTGTATTCATCACCTTGTCGGCATAAGCGATTACCTTGTCATAATCCTGCACTTCCTTTTCGGCATAAACCTTGGCAAGCATAGCCTGAGCTACGGTCTTGGTCATCTTGGTGCGGTCGGAATTGTCATTATCCGGTGCATACTGCTCAGCATCCGTCAAGTCGGCAATAATCTGCTCATAACATTCCTTCGGCGTCTTGCGAGGAGGATAATAGGTAGGATATACCTCATTGATATTCTCGGATGTGATGGTCTTTGCGATGGTCGTAATGACAGGGAAAGAACCCCACAGACGAGCCATTCGGAACATCATCAGGGCACGGAAGATTTCGCCCTGTGCCTTATAGGAATGATATTCTGCTTCTGATATCTGACCATTCTCCTTCAATTGCTCTACACCGTTAATCAACACATTTACCTGGGCAATGTCTTCCAGATAGCGGTTCCAGTCACGGCTCAATACCGAGTTGCTGGCATCGATAGAGTTGGTTTCATAAGGTACCACCTCTGCACCGGTAGTTCCGGCATAAGCATTGTCGCTATGTGAATCGCCTATCAGAAGATAGTCGAGATGGGTATGCTCCTGGCGGTTGCGGAACAACTCATAGAGCGATTTGAGCTGTGCATCAGCAGCAGCCTTGTCCTTCAATACGGCTGTTGAGGTCTCTGTCTGACCGCCCTGTGTTATTTCTGATGGCTCTGATAATGGCTCGTAGTCGAGAGAGCAACTTGCCAAAGAGAACATTGCGATGCCACCGAGCGCCAATGTCTTGATTGTATGATATGTTTTCATTGTTGTCGATGTTTAGAATTCTACTTTTACACCTAATACTATACTCTTATTGAGTGGATAGGTACCCCAGTCGATGCCCTGTACACTACCACTGTTGCCATACTGGTTAACCTCCGGATCCATACCGGAATAGTCGGTCAGGGTAAGCAGGTTGGTTGCTGATACGTATGGCTGCAGACGGGTCAGTCCGAAGCGCGAAATCAGTTTGCGAGGCACATCGTAAGAGAGAGAAATATCCTTTACACGGAGATAACTGCCATCTTCTACGAAGTAGGTTGAGTTACGGATATCCCACTTAGCCTTTGGCACATCGGTAATCTGACCAGGAACTCTCCAGCGAGCCAGCACCTTGGTGCTTTGGTTCTTACCGTCATACATTCCTTCGGTTTCCATTCGTGAAACGTTGTAAATGTCGTTGCCATAACTTCCCTGGATAAGAATACTGAGATTCAAGCCTTTATAAGAGAAGGTATTGGTCAAACCGAAGGTGAAGTCTGGGTTCGGATCACCGATATAAGTACGGTCACTGGCTGATACCAGACCATCACCGGTCACGTCCTTGTACTTCATATCACCTGTCTCTGGGTCCACACCTTCTGCTACATATCCCCAGAAACTGCCCAATGGCTTACCTGGCGTATTGCGAACCACCTGTTCGTTGACGAAATCGGTAGTCTTGGCTTCATAATATACCTGAGTCAAAGCTAGACTCTCCAACTTATTCTTGTTGAATGAGATGTTGAAATCTGTATTCCACTTCAAGGCGCCTGTCAGATTCTGTGAAGAGATGGCAAACTCCCAGCCTTTGTTGATCATCGAACCGCCATTATAGGTCAGGCTGCTTGCTGCAGCACTACCTGCCGGCAAGGTGATGTTCATCAACATATCCTTTGTCTTCTTATAATAGTAATCGGCATAGAAGGTGAGGCGGTTGCCCAGTACGGTCAAGTCGAGACCTATGTTGGTCTGGGTTGTTGTTTCCCAAGTCAGTTCAGGATTGCTCAGGTTGCCCTGTGAGAAAGTAGGAGTAGAATTGGCATCATTTCCCTCGCCAAACCACTGCACACGATTGATATTGTATCTTGCCAGATAGCTGTAATCGCCCAATCCGCTCTGGTTACCGGTCTGTCCCCAGCCTCCACGAATCTTCAAGTCGTCAATCCACTTGATATCTTTCATGAATTTCTCATTGCTTACGCGCCAGGCACCAGAGAATGATGGGAAGTACCCCCAACGGTGATGAGGTGCCAACTTGGAAGAACCATCGGCACGCATGTTGGCGGTTACCATATAGGTATCATTCCAGTTGTACTGCAAACGGGCGAATGTTGAGAGAATTGCCCAATCAGAAGCCGAAGAACCGGTTCCTGTCCAGGAAATCTTGTTGGCTGCATTTAATGTATGGAAAAGATCGTTGGCATAGTTGCTACCATTGATATAGTTCTGGCTCCACTTGCTCTGTGTCCAGGAACTACCAGCCATCGCATCCAGACTATGCTTTCCGAAAGCCTTCTTGTAGTTCAATACGTTGTCCCATACGATAACGCTGCTGATGTCTCTGCCATCATAGCCTGTACCGAATTCCTGACGGCCGATAGTAGTAGATATCGGGTCAAGGAAGTTGGTGGTTGTTCCTTGTGTACGGTCGAACGAGAGAGATGTGTTATAAGTCAGTTCAGGCATAAAGGTGACAGTAGCCTTTCCTGTTGCCAGCAATCGGTTGTAGGCAGACTTATTATTCTGAGTACGGGCGATATTCTCTGCTGGCGAGGTAATGTTCACGCCATAGAAGTTGTTGTAGAACTGGCTAGGATTCTCCGGATTCCATACCGGTGCATAGGTTGGCGTATTGACGATAGCTGTTACTACGCCACCTCGGTTAGAACCGGTACCCGAAATGATACCTGTACCCTTGTTGGAATAATCAGAATAAGTGACACTGGCATTGAGTCGCAACCACTTACGTATATCGTTCTCTACAGATGCACGGAAGTTGTAACGCTGATAGCTTGACTTCTTGATAACACCATTTTCGCCTGTATAGCCACCCGAGATAAAGTATCTCAATTTATCAGTACCATTGGTGATAGAGAGCTGGTAGTCCTGTACATTACCCGTACGGAAGACCTCGTCTTTCCAGTCAGTCTGGTCTTTCAAGCCTTCCGGCAGCTTCACCAGACCAATCTCATCCATCAGTTCCTTATACTGAGCTGCATTGAGAGATTCCTGGTTATCACGTACGGTATTAAATGCATAATGTGCATTCAGAGATACCTTGGCAACACCAGCCTTACCCTGCTTTGTACCGATAATGATGACACCATTGGCAGCACGGGATCCATAGATTGCAGCAGAAGAGGCATCCTTCAACACCTGGATATTATCAATATCATCAGCTGCCAGGAAGTCGATATTGGTCATTGGCACACCATCTACTACATAAAGCGGATCATTGCTGCCATTCAGAGAGGTAGTACCACGCACACGGATGGTTGGTGAAGCACCTGGCTGACCGTTGGCTTGCGAAATCTGCAAACCGGCTGCCTTTCCCTGCATACCTGCTGCGGCAGATACGATAGGACGGGTATCAAGGTCTTTGGCTGACACACTGGATACGGCAGTAGTTACATCCTTACGCTTGACAGAGCCATAACCGATAGCCACCACTTCGTTGAGCATGTTAGACTCCTCTTCGAGCATAATCTGTACACCGTTAGAAGCTTTCACTTCCTTATTCTTATAACCTATATAAGAAATTTTGAGTCTGGCACCTGGCTGTACTTCGATAGTGAAGTGACCATCCAGGTCGGTAGCAACACCATTTTTGGTACCATTCTCCAGAACCGAAGCTCCGATAACGGGTTCATTGGTATTGTCGATTACAGTACCCGTAATCTTCACCTTCTGTCCCCAAGCTGTCGCCGAGACCAACAGGACGAGTGCTGAGGCTGCTAGTCCTCGCAACATCGCATTACTTTTTGTTTTTCTCATAATTTATACTTTAGTTATTCTCATTTATGTTTAAAATTGTTGTCTGATAGTCGGGAACCCATCCATGATTGGTTTCCGATTGCAAAAGTATATAAAATGTCTGATATTTGTTGGTTGATTAAATAATTAAGTGGTAAAAATGACCACCTACTTTTATAACCTTATTTGATTATCAGGTACTTACGATTTTTACAGCCTCAAAAATAAGTGGTGGTTTTATAATGGTAAAAGATACAATTATTAAAGGGCATTCTAAACGCCCTGATTAATTTGTGTTAATATTATCACATTATTTCTTCAAAATTTGCTATTTACTTTATTTATGTATACATTTGCAGATAGATTATTTTTAAATACCAGAAAATTTAAACAACAGTAACTTATGAAAAAGGTTTTATGGATGATATTCATGACTTTTATGGTCTTGAACGTAAATGCACAGAAGCCCATTTCTTCTGACGAAGTGATAACAAGCAACATTCAATATAAGAATGGGAAAGATACTTATATCAAAGAACGTTGCAAACTCGACATCTATTATGACAAGAGTAAAAAAAACTTGCCTGTGGTTGTGTGGTATCACGGAGGCGGATTGACGAGTGGTCAAAAAGAGATTCCCGAACTGCTGAAGAAACAAGGCTTTGTTGTTGTGGGTGTAAACTACCGTTTACTTCCCAAGGTAAAAATAGACGAATGCCTGGATGATTGTGCTGCATCATTGGCATGGGTATTCCAAAATATCAGTCAATATGGTGGAGATGCAAAGAAAATATTTGTTTCAGGGCATTCAGCAGGTGGCTATATTACAACTATGTTAGGATTAGACAAGACTTGGCTTTCACGTTATGGAGTTGATGCCAACAACATTGCCGGTCTGATACCATTCAGCGGTCAGATGATTAGCCACTTTGCTTATCGCAAGATGAACGGCATCGATAATCTGCAACCAACCATCGACAAATATGCCCCACTCTATCATGTTCGCAAGGATGCAGCTCCATTGGTATTGATAACAGGCGATCGCAACATCGAACTATTTGGTCGTTATGAAGAAAATGCATATATGTGGCGCATGATGAATTTGGTAGGACGCCCAGACACCCAACTTTACGAATTGGGCGGATATGGTCATGGTGCAATGGCACAGCCAGCCTTCCACATTCTCATTCAAACTATCCATAAAATGCTGGGAGAAAAGTTTAGCTTTTAATACGGAGAAAGATAATTTAAGCACTCCCGATTTATCTCTTCACTCTTCACCTTTTCGCCCGCAACCCCTCTGTTTATCGGGGTTTCGGGAGGTGAAGAGTTTTCTTTATCTCTTCACCCACTCTTCACCCCTCTTCACCCATATTGGGTTTAACTGGTTTTCCGGTTATACTCGTAATTAAATGCCCGAGCCGTAAAAAAACAAGCGGAAAAAGTAACCGCCCTTGCCATAGAACTGGATGATAAGGGAAAGGGATTGGTAGATTGGAAGGAAGTATAAAAGAAGAAAGCGGAAAAAGCCCCCGATGCGTATAGCACCGGAGGCTTTCTGTTTTCTTCGTTTTCAACAGGCGATTCGGCGAAATTTCCTGTTGAAGTCTGAAAACTTTATGATATATAGACGGTATCATCAATGTCTTCCATACCTAGGAGATCGAAATACATTAGGCGTGTATTTAGTGGCAATCTGCCAACACCTATTTCCATGTATTTAGCTTCGAAACGTTCATCTTCAACAAGATATTTAAAACCGTTCTTTTGGTAATAGTGAATGGTTGAATCACTATTATAGGCATCAACAATGATGAAACGGCATCCGGTTTTGTTATTATATCTGAACCAGTTTTTTATTAAGTCCATAACAGCAGTTCCGATTCCTTTGCCTGCAAACTTTTTGTTAGTAGCAAGTCTGCCTATCAGAACTGCCGGGAACCTGCGAAGTCTTTTCCCTTGAAGATCTGTAAAGTCAAGAAATGATTTTTTTGATTCATCATTTAGTTTATTGGTAATCCTAATGCTATCATTGGATAGGGTAAATGCAGCCACAACAATATTAGGATTGTCACGAAGACACAATAAATATGTTTTTCCAAGTAAACGCTTGGAATAAATAACGGAATCATTGGCAAAGAATTCGTCTAAGTCTTGATTGTCACAACAAAAAGGCTCACATGAAGCAAGCTTTTGAGGTGTTACGACAGTAAGAACGCACATCTCTAATAATTCTTCATATGTCATAGCAAGTTCATTTCGCGCAAGAATTTTCTTGTGAGTTCAACTTTTTTCTTGTCAACTTTAATACTTCCAGGATGGGCTTCTGTCCATTCTGCATTTTCTAAAAATTTTTCAGCTTCTTCACCTTGAAGAGTTGGAATGATTCTTATTGCTGTTGCCATAACTTTTCTTTTTTTTGGATATTTTTGCAAAGATAAGATTAATATCTTTAACTTCCAAGTTTTTATGCAACTTTTTTGTTTTTTTATTTTTAAAGTGTTATAGTCATGCGTGATAAGGAATCGGTCACGCAGATTTTTATTCTATACGGTTATGAAAAGACGGTGTGTCATTATTCATCGGATTACGCGGAATAAACGGAACGTTCTTGCTCCGCGGATTACGCACGGATTAGACGGGAAGCGACCTGTTCGGTCGAGGAACCGGATTTGCGTGATGTATAGTCACGCAGATTTCGCAGATGACGCAGATTTTTACTACGATACGTTTTTATGTCCCACAGAGATAAGAGGCTATCAAAAAATCTGCGTCATCTGCGAATTGAAAATCGGCGGCCGAAGGGAAAGCCAAATCTGCGTGACCTTAACAATATGTGGTTTCAGCCCCTCGACCGCACAGGTCGCTTTCCGTTAACTCAGCGTAATCCGATGAAGATAATCGATGAAAAAAAAGAAAAAGAGGGTGATCATGTATTTATGACACACCCTCTTTTTATTTTGCCCCAGGCATCAAATGTGATGCCTGCCTGGGGGTACGATAGAGAATCTGGGGCTAGTCGGCCCAAATTCTCTTATCAGTTTGATTATCCCAGAAATCCTTCACATTTTCATCGCTGTAATCCTCATCTGACGCCTTCCGGATAACAGAGCCGGCGAGGATGGCTGTGGTTTCCATTTCCATGACACTAACCACTGGCTTGATATATCTTTTCTTTTTCATACCATTTCTATTTATTAATTACTTGATGATAACCTTCATGGTCTTGCCACCACGCTTCACGATGTTTATGCCCTTCTGCAAATCCTGGAGGCGACGACCCTGGAGGTCGTAGTATTCTGCCTTGCTATCTGCTGTAGTCTCCAACTGCTCGATGGCTGTGGTGCTACCGCCGACGCTGATGCTGAACATTCTGGCACCTGCGGCAGGAGCAGATGAGTTATCTACCATGTAAGCACGGAAAGGCTTGCTGCCAACATGCTCTGTTGTTGTTTTATCCAACAGCTTGGCTGGGTTCATCAGCTTGTCGCCCTTCACGATGTAGCAGTTGTTATCAGCATCCTTGCTGAACATCTTTTGGGTATAGAGCCCCTGGAGCTGATAGTTGCCATTAGCTGTTTCTGCAGTCTTTACTTCATTTGCTATCTCCTTGTCGGCTTCAGAGATGCTGAGCTTTGTTGCTCCATCCTTCATCTTGATGATAACAGGAGTACCAGCAGCGATGCTTCCCTCAATCTCTTCGAGTTCTACGGTCTCAGTACCCTCATCAGCTGAAAGAAGCTTGAAGGCACGGAAGTTCTGATTCTGCAGTGATACCTCGAATGGCAGGCAGAGCGTTGCCCAGGTAGTACCTTCTACAGTGCGGCTATAAGATGCAGCCTTGGCTGCGAATGGCTCGTAAGCCACGAAGTCCTTATCATCGTCAAGAACGAGATTATCCGTAGCAAGAGGTTCTCCCGCTGCTCCTATCTTCTCATCGCCATTCTTACCTACCAGCTTGCTGAAGTAGCCAGTCTTGTAGTTGGCAAAGATGTGGTCAGTCTTGTCTGAGTTATTCTTATAATCTATAAAACCTTTGAGGTTTATGCAGTTCGAGAACATGTTAGAACCATCAGTAACCTTGCCTGTAACAAAATTATCGCTGGCGTAGATGGTTGTGAGAGCAAAGCAGCTATAGAACATTCCTTGCATATTAGTCACATTCGCAGTATTGAAATTTGTGACGTTGAGCAAGTCGAGATTATGGCAGCTGTAAAACATTTTACTCATACTCTTCACATTAGCAGTATTGAACTTGGCGACGTCGAGCAATTTGAGACTTATGCACTCAAAGAACATTCCGGACATATCCGTCACTTTCCCGGTATTGAAACCTGAGACATCTAGCGAAGAGAGAGATTGGCAATCACAGAACATATCTACCATATCCGTAACCTCCTTGGTATTCAGATTCTTTATGCCTTCTACTTGCTTCAGTTTATCGCACCAATAGAACCACTTATAACAACTCGTTGGTCTTGCATTAGCAAATGAAGTATCGAACACAACCTTGGTAATGTCAAATGTGTGTTTCATCCATCCAGGTAAATTTTTACCACTATTGAGTTCATACTCATTTTCTCCCAAAGTTTCCTTGGATGTGAGAAAGAAGGTCAGCGTGCCGTCAGCGTATTTCACCCTAGGGATTCCACCACTAAAATATCCACCTTCTATCTTGGCAAAGGTCTTGTCGGTAGCCTTGTCTTTTGTCCATACTTCTTCGCCTTTGAGTTTTTCACAATTATAGAACATACCGCTACTATTAGATACCTGGGTTGTTACAAACTTACTGCTGGCGTAGATGGTGGTGAGAGATGAGCAGCTAGAGAACATTCCGTACATATACGTCACCTTCTCTGTATTGAAGTTAGTGAGGTAGAGAGAGGTGAGAGCAACACAGTTAGAGAACATGTAGTGCATATCCGTTACATTCGCTGTATTGAAATGGGTAACATCTAGCGAGGTGAGAGATGAGCAGCTATCGAACATGTTACTCATATTCCTCACCTCCTCTGTATTGAAATAAGTAACATCTAGCGAGGTGAGAGATGAGCAGTTATAGAACATTCTGCTCATATCCGTCACCTTCGCTGTATTGAAATGGGTAACATCTAGCGAGGTGAGAGATGAGCAGCTATAGAACATGTATCCCATATTCGTCACATTCGCTGTATTGAAATGAGTAACATCTAGCGAGGTGAGAGATGAGCAGTTAGAGAACATGCTTCTCATATCCGTCACCTTCTCTGTATTCAGATATTCCAGGCCTGTAATTGTTTCCAATTTTGTGAGATCCTTAAAGAAACCGTACAACGTTGTAGGAGTGTATGTACTGAAGCTCTTATCGAAAACGATGTGCACAATTGTGCCTTTCCCTAATTTCTTATTGATAGTAGCCACCGTCTGTTTATCTTCCACCCAAGCACTATTTTCAGGAAGGGTTTCACCCGCATATTCCTTGAAAGTCAAGGTTTGGGTAGAGGATTCATACGTTGCTATATACTTAGAACTGGAAGCTGCCTTCTGCGCCACCATGCCGGCAGGCAGAAGCAACAACATGAGCAACATCAATGGGAACAGGGCAAATCTACAGAACTTCGCCCCCCCATAGTTCATATGGTCGGCATGCGACCCATTGGATTGATTTGAAAAATGTTTCATAAATTAATACTATTTTTGTTATTATATTTTATCAAGAAATTACTGAATACTGATTGCCATCAGACTGACTACCAGACCCACGAACGTGATAAACACAACGCCTAGGATGAGGCAGATATAGAAACGCCCTCTCCTGATGAAATCACCCAGGCTGAAATGATACATCGGGTGATCATCAAGATAGGTCCTGTATTCCCTCACCATGACATTAATCATGATGACTACATAAATAAGGAGGAACAGAGCTACTATCAAGATAGCCTGTTCGTCTTTGGCTAATGATTCTATTATACTTTTCATGGTGCAAATATAGTGTTTTTTTTTGAAACAAGGTGTCGCATTCCCCCCACTTGGTGTCGCATTGCTATCAAATAGGTGTCTCCTTCGTGGGGGAAGGAGACACCTTATACATACTTTTTAACAGTTTTTCTCTCTCCAAGCCGTAGGAGAGCAACCTTCTTTCTCTTTGAACATACGGTAGAGATGGGTACGTGAAGAGAAGCCGCACTCGGCAGAAATGATGTCATTACCGAAGTCGGGGTTCTCCAACATCATCTTCTTGGCAGCCTCAAAACGCACATCGGCAAGCCAGAGACGGAAGGTGGTATTGAGGCAGGATGAGAGGTAGCGCGACAACGCGTATCTGTTGATATTCAACGAACGCGACAGGGTAATCATATTCAGTGCTGTATCCTTATAACCCTTGGCAGCACACCAGGCATCGAGCTTCTTACGGATGATTTCCTGCCGCCGTTCTGGCGACATGGTTTGTAAAGATTCTTCCTTGTCCATCAGTTCTGTATCCTGAAGTTCAGAAGCAGAATCGTCTCCCCTGCTTTCCATGGCAGCATTCTCCTCTTCCTCCTTATCCAGAAGTTCTTCGGTAGGCATGTAATTATAGCCCAAAGCCATGAAACTGAGCGTGAAGAAAAAGACGGCAAGCAGTCCCAGAGGTCCGATAACGTATAGAGATTCGGTGGAAAGAACTGCAAAAGGCATGGCTATAGCAGGCAGAAAAAGGACGAATACACTGGCTCGCGCATATCTCACGTAAGGTAGGATATCGTAACCAGCCATCATCTCCAGCATCATCCTGCGCTTTTTGATTTCCACCATTACCATATAGATGCAATACGCTACGTTGATACCGAACAGGACAATCATCGCATAAATCCAGCTGCCGATATGGAAGTTTCCGCTCTGGATATAGCCGATGCAGAAGGCAGCCAATATGGCGGCATAGATGCTGGCGCAGACGATGTTCATCTTCCGGCGGTTGGCATGCGTTGCCTCGATATTGTAAATGCCGATAGCGATGAGCGAGAAACAAGGAGGATAGACCAGCATATTGAAAACGGCTCCCACGGAATCGCCTTGCGCACGGAATCCCAAGAGCATCTGCATGAGATATTGCAAAGCCAGACCTACCATGGCTCCGAGAATCAGCCATCGTGAAACTTCATATCGCCGGTTCATCCACTTCATGTGCAATCGGGTAATACCCAGGATGAGGACATTCATGAGCATAAATAGAAAACAGGCGAACTGTAGTAAATATAATGTATCCATTTCGTTCTTATTTTGTATTTGGCATCTGCCAAGATTATCGTTTAATCGTGTTAATATGTATGCAAAAGTACAAATTTTATTTTGAAATGAGGAAGGGAAAAGGAAAAAAGTGATTTTTAAAAAGAAAAAAAATGGTTTTATTTATAGGAAACAGCGGACGAGCGAAACGGAAACAGCGAACTAGTGAAACAAGAACAGCAGACTAGCGACAGGCAGAACAGTGGGCTGTCTAAGCCAAACAGCGAATGAAAACCGGTTTGCCAGGTTTTTCAATAACCGACAGAACTTTCGCAAGTTTTGCCCCACACGCCCTGAAAGGGCAGAAGCTCCAGAAGCAACACGCCCTGAAAGGGCAGAAGCTCC
>JAJWOH010000002.1:0-78540 GCA_021635485.1 Segatella copri
CTTCGTACTCCGCAGGGTGAGCGTTTCTTGAAAAGTCTAGACTAACAACTCGATTTTTCAAAGTTATTCTCTTGGAGTTAATTATAGCTGGCTGAAGTTTGGAAACGGAAGCATGAATGAAAAAATGGTAATTCATCTTAGTGACGAAGCGCATCGAAAGTTGGAAGTATCCATCAAAAAAGCACTTAAACACGGTTTACCAATGACTCAGCTCATAAACTCCGGAAACGTAGAAGACAATAGCCAGAACAGAACTGCAGGAACAGAACGGGCAAAAGAGCGAGAAGAGCAGTCTTTAATAGACGAGAAGAGCAGTCTTTAATAGACAAGAATGCACAGCTCATTCAGATCATCAATGCACAGAACGAGACTATCAAGTCTAAGGACAGCGAGATTCGCCTTCTCAGGAAGATTCTTGCTGATAACGGAATCGAAGTATAACATTATTATATAAGGATTATGAAGAAGGTATTATTAGCAGCAATGGTACTTCTTGCAGGAGCATCATTCACATCATGCAGCAGTAGCGATGATGACGGAACAAATCCTGGAGCAGAGAAGCCAAACTACAAGATCCACGACAATAACATTGTCGGAGTATGGAGAGGCGGCAATTACTACTTTGTTTCATTCTCGTCTGACAAGCACAACGCTTCTCTTATCTCAAACAAGTTTCTTGATGAAGGAGATTATAGCATCAAAGGGGACACGATTACCGTAAGCAACAAGTACTTCGGCAACGAAACGAAATATGTAGTGAACAGCTTAAGCTCAAACAAGCTTTCTATGACCATTACATATAACGATAGATGGGAAGGAAAGAAAACAGAAACAATGAGCTTCACTAAGTCAGAAGACACTCCATGCACAAAGACAAACGACCTTGTCGGCAAGTCATACTATGCGCAGTATTCTGTAAGCCATGGAAGCCAGCACTGGAACAAGACATTCTTGACATACAACACCATATCATGCACGAGAAGCGATGCGGCCAGTTCTACGCCATCCACATTCTACTATGTATATATGAAGCCAATGCTTTACTTCTATGTAATAAGGAGCAATGAATTCTACTACGATACTGTAAGATGCGGTAAAGTTGAGTTCAACTCAAATAACCAGATTGACGGTATGGGTTCGCTTTACGGCGACAAACTATACTAAACGCATTTGTCAGCAATATGTAAGTAACAGAAAACAAGAATTTATAAATAATTGATAATAAGGGACTTATAAAATTAAGATGATTACAGTACAAAATCTTGCGATCCAATTCGGAAAGAGAGTGCTTTACAAGGATGTAAACCTCAAGTTCACTCATGGTAATATTTATGGTATCATCGGTGCTAACGGTGCCGGTAAATCTACTTTCCTCCGCGCTATCAGCGGTGACCTTGAACCAAACAAGGGTACAGTAGAAATGGGACCAGGCGAGCGACTTTCTGTCTTGGAACAGGACCACTTCAAATATGACGATTTCCGCGTGATGGATACCGTTCTGATGGGCCATCAGCCATTATGGGAAAACATGAAGGAGCGCGAGCGCCTCTATGCTAAGCCAGAAATGACAGAAGAAGATGGTAACCTCGCTGCTGAGCTGGAGCTCAAGTTTGCAGAAATGAATGGTTGGGAGGCTGAAAGCAATGCCGCACAACTTCTACAGAACCTCGGCGTAAAGGAAGACCGTCACGACAAACTCGTAGGTGAACTCTCTAATACAGAGAAGGTGCGCGTGATGCTGGCAAAGGCACTCTTCGGCAACCCAGACAACCTCCTTCTTGATGAGCCTACCAACGACCTCGACCTCGACACAGTTGAGTGGTTGGAAGACTATCTCAGCAACATTGAACAGACCGTACTCGTAGTATCTCACGACCGTCACTTCCTCGATGCAGTAAGTACCCAGACCGTAGATATCGACTTCGGTAAGATTACGATGTTTGCAGGTAACTACTCTTTCTGGTACGAGAGTTCTCAGTTGGCTCTCCGCCAGGCTCAGAACCAGAAGATGAAGGCTGAAGAGAAGAAGAAGCAGTTGGAAGAATTCATCCGCCGATTCTCAGCTAACGTTGCCAAGAGTAAGCAGACTACATCCCGCAAGAAGATGCTGGAGAAGCTGAACGTTGAAGAAATCCGTCCATCAAGCCGTAAATACCCAGGCATCATCTTCCAGATGGACCGTGAGCCAGGTAACCAGATTCTGGAGGTAGAGGGACTGAAAGCATGCGACGAAGACGGAACAGTGCTCTTCGACAAAGTAAACTTCAACATAGAAAAGGGCGAGAAGGTAGTATTCCTTTCTCATAATCCTAAGGCGATGACCGCACTCTTCGAAATCATCAACGGCAACCGAAAGGCTGACGCAGGTGACTACAAGTGGGGTGTTACTATCACAACAGCTTATCTCCCACTCGATAATACAGAATTCTTCCAGAGCGACAAGAACCTGGTAGACTGGTTGAGCCAGTATGGTCCAGGTAACGAAGTTGCCATGAAGGGCTACCTCGGAAGAATGCTCTTCAGCGGCGAAGAAGTACTGAAGAAGGTAAATGTCCTCTCCGGAGGTGAGAAGATGAGATGTATGATTGCACGCATGCAGTTGCAGAACGCCAACTGCCTGATTCTTGATACACCAACCAACCACTTGGACCTGGAGAGTATTCAGGCATTCAACAACAACCTGGTAGGTTTCAAGGGCAATATCCTCTTCTCTAGCCACGACCACGAATTCATCAACACCGTGGCAAACCGTATCATCGAGCTCACTCCATCAGGCACCATCGACAAGCTCATGTCTTATGATGAGTATATCTACGATGAAGCTATCAAGGAGCAGAAGGCTAAGATGTACGGATTCTAAACAGAAAGTTATTCTGCTGTTTTAAACAGCAACCACAAATTATCTTATAATTTAATAGTGCCAATTCGATGAGAATCGGGTTGGCACACTTTTTGTCAAACAACCAATAACAAGAATTATCATGTTTAAAAAATTTAAGACTATGTCAAAAGAAAAAGAAATCAATATAGAGGACGGAAACGTTCAGGAGACTGTTCAGAATGAAAATAATGAGCAGACAACTCAAAATGAAAATACTGAGGAAAATCAGAATACTGACAACAAGGCAGAAGAAGGTGACAACAATACAGACGCTGCTGACAAGAAGGCAGAAGAGGTTGATCCTTTAACAAAAGCACAGCAAGAGGTAGAGGAACTCAAGAAACAGTTACTCTATAAGACTGCTGAGTTTGAGAATTACCGCAAGCGTACCCTGAAAGAGAAAGCAGAACTGATTTTGAATGGCGGCGAGAAGACTGTAGCTGCTATTCTGCCTGTTCTCGACGACTTTGAGCGTGCCATCGCTGACAAGAGTGAAGACCCTAAGGCTATCAAGGAAGGTGTCCAGATGATTTTCAACAAGTTCGTAAAGACACTCGAAGGTCTTGGCGTAAAGAAGATTGAAACCAACGACAAGGATTTCGATGTAGATTTCCACGAGGCTATTGCTATGGTTCCGGGAATGGGCGATGACAAGAAGGGAAAGATCATTGACTGCGTCCAGACAGGTTATACGATGAACGACAAGGTGATTCGCCATGCCAAGGTAGCTGTAGGTCAGTAAGAAAGAAATATCAAGAATTATTTTTCAAAATCCAGAACATTCTATTAGAATTCTGTAAGAAAATTCAATATTTGAAATAAGCAAATGGCTAAGAGAGACTATTATGAGGTGCTGGGCGTAGACAAGTCGGCATCAGAAGACGAAATAAAGAAGGCGTATCGAAAGATTGCCATCAAGTATCATCCAGACCGCAACCCTGGCAACAAAGAGGCGGAAGAGAAATTCAAGGAAGCTGCCGAAGCTTACGAAGTTCTCCACGATGCCCAGAAGCGCCAGCAGTATGACCAGTTTGGTTTCGATGGCCCACAAGGTGGATTCGGCGGATTCGGCGGTGGTGCCAGCATGGACATGAACGACATCTTCTCTATGTTTGGAGATATCTTTGGCGGACACGGCGGTTTCAGCGGCTTTGGTGGCGGCGGATTCGGTGGCGGCTCACAGAAGCGGGTTTACCAGGGTGGTGACCTTCGCGTAAGAGTAAAACTGACTCTCCAAGAAGCAGCAACAGGTGTTACCAAGCGCTTCAAGATTCGCAAGGATGTAACTTGCTCTGCATGTCACGGAACAGGTTGCGAAGGTGGTGCCCAGCCAGAAACATGTCCGGAATGTCACGGAAGCGGCTATGTCTTAAAAACGGTGCGCAGTATGTTCGGCATGATGCAAACTCAGGCTGCCTGTACAAAGTGTGGCGGTGAGGGAACTATCATCAAGAACAAATGTAAGGAATGCGGTGGCGACGGAATCGTGAAGGGCGAGGAACTCGTAGAAATCAATATTCCTGCAGGTGTCGACAACGATATGGTTGTTACCGTTGAAGGAAAGGGTAACCAAGGCAAGCACAATGGTCTCTACGGAAACCTACAAGTAATGGTAAGCGTAGAAAAGAACGATGATTTCGAACGCGTAGGTCAGGACTTATACCATAATCTTGTTCTTGATTTTGCAACAGCCACATTGGGTGGAGAAGTAGAAGTACCTACCTTGGATGGCAAGACAAAGATCAAAATAGAACCAGGTACACAGCCAGGCAAACAGATCCGTTTGCGCGGCAAAGGTATGCCGGCTATTAAGGGATATGGTTATGGCCGTGGTGATATTATCGTCAATATTACCGTTTTCATACCAACCTCTCTGACCAAGGAAGAAAAGGATCTTGTAGTGAAGTTCAAGGAATGCGATAATTTCAAAGCAGATAATGCAGAGAAGAAATCGCTCTTTGAAAGCTTCAAGAACCTCTTCAGAAAATAAACTATAAAGAGCAATCCCCGAAGAGGGCGAACTATCTTCGAAAGAACGGTTCGCTCTTTTCGGGGATTATCTGTATATATAATAAGGTATAACATGAATTATCAAGAAACAGTTGAATATCTTTTCACCAGCACGCCGGTTTTTGAAAAGATTGGAGCCAAGGCATACAAACCTGGGCTTGACACGATGTATAAAATGGATGAACACTTCGGACATCCTCATAACCAATATAAATGTATCCACATTGCAGGAACCAACGGAAAAGGTTCATCATCCCATACCCTTGCTGCAATCCTGCAGAGCCAGGGCTATAAGGTCGGCCTGTTCACATCTCCACATCTTGTAGATTTCAGAGAACGCATTCGCGTAAATGGTGAAATGGTAAGCGAAGAGTATGTAATCGACTTTGTAGAAAACAACCGGAAATTCTTCGAACCGCTACATCCTTCGTTCTTTGAACTGACCACCATGATGGCATTTCAGTATTTTGCAGAACAAAAGGTAGACTTTGCCGTCATCGAAGTTGGATTGGGAGGAAGACTGGATAGTACCAACATCATCACTCCTATCCTATCCGTTATCACGAACATCAGTTTTGACCACACCCAATTCCTCGGGAATACACTCGGCGAGATTGCAGGCGAAAAGGCGGGTATCATCAAGCCACAGATTCCTGTCGTTATTGGCGAATGGACCGAAGAGACCCAACCTGTATTCATCAAGAAAGCCCATGAGCAGAATTCTCCTATCCATTTTGCACATGCAACTGACGCAGACATGAACTTCGAACTGAAAGGCAACTATCAGAAAAAGAACTACTGCACCATATCCGCAGCCGTAGAATGCCTGAAGGAAGAAGGAATAGAAATCAAAGATGAAAGCATAAAGAACGGCTTCGAACATGTATGCGAGCTGACAGGCTTACGTGGCAGATGGGAAAAACTCAACGAGCACCCTCTCACCATCTGTGATACGGGACATAACCTTGCCGGATGGGAGTATCTGGAACCTCAGATTGCATCCGTCAAAGCCGATACGAAACATATTGTCTTCGGAATGGTTGATGACAAAGATGTAGAGCATGTAATGGGACTATTAGAAAAGTTGCCAAAAGAAAGCACGATTTTCTATTGGACACAGCCATCAACAAAAAGAGCGATACCGGTAGACAAATTATACGGATACGCACAAAAGCACGGCTTGAACGGAACATGCTATCAAACTATCTCACAAGCATTTAACGCAGCTGTATCAAACGCAAAAAAAGATGATTTTATCTTTATTGGCGGATCAAGTTACGTCGTTGCCGATTTGCTATCAGAATCATTTTAGGATTTTTTAAATCAAAAAGTTCATAAAATATTTGTAATACTCATTTTTTTTTAGTTACTTTGCAGTACATTACTTAAACCAAAGTAAGGTAACTAAAAAAAGTGAGATATTATGAATACAGAACCAGCAAATAAGTGTGGTTTGAAAAGAGAAGATTTTCAGACCACAGTGAATGGCAAGAAGACTGATCTCTTCGTGTTAAGAAACAAGCAAGGCAACGAAGTTGCAGTGACTAACTATGGTGGAGCAGTCGTAGCCATCATGATGCCTGACAAGGATGGCAACTATGCCAACCTCATCCAGGGTCATGACAACATACAGGACGTCATCAACTCACCAGAGCCATTCTTGAGTGTGCTCATCGGTCGTTATGGCAACCGTATTAAAGAAGGCAAGTTCATACTTCACGGCAAGGAGTATCACTTGGCATGCAACGATGGTCCCAACCACCTGCATGGTGGACCTACAGGTTTCCACACCAAAGTTTGGGATGCAACCCGCATGAGTGATAGCGCTGTCGTATTGAAATACACGAGCCCTTATGGTGAAGAAGGCTTCACTGGTGAGTTGACAGTTTGGGTAGCTTACACATTGACCGACGACAATGAGTTCGTTATCAAGTATCAGGCTACAACCAACAAGACAACCATCTGCAACCTGACACATCACGCTTTCTTCTCAATCCAAGGTATTGCTAATCCTACCCCAACAGTTGACAATATCATCTGTGAGGTAAACGCAAACTACTATCTCCCTATTGATGAGTATTCTATCCCTACAGGTGAGATTTTGAAGGTTGAGGGCACACCATTCGATTTCCGTACACCAAAGCCAATTGGTCAGGACATCAATGCAGACAACGAGCAGATCAAGAATGGTCAGGGCTATGACCACAACTATGTATTGAACAAGACAGAAGAAGGCGAGTTGAGTTTCGCTGCCCGCATAAAAGACCCTGTAAGCTGCCGTACCATGGAGGTTTATACCACAGAACCAGGTTTGCAGATGTACACAGGTAATTTCCTTGCAGGTATCTCAGGACAGTTTGGTGCAACATTCCCACGTCGCAGTGCAGTCTGCTTCGAGGCACAGAAGTTCCCAGACACTCCAAATCACACCTATTTCCCAAGTTGCAGATTAAATCCGGGTGAAACATACACCCAGAAGACAATCTATAAGTTTGGAATTGACAAATAAATCAGAATAAATCATGGGGCAGGTACTCTCTAAACAGCACTTGCTCCATTTTCGCGCTTGAATGACAAAACTCATCCAGCGCGACAACAATCTTAAAGAGAAGTCTTAACGTCTCTATAGAAGAAACAACCTCTTAGAAGAAAAGAGTAGCAACCTCTTTACCATAAAAGAGAATCAATAACCTCTTCAAAAAGAGTATAAACAAGCTTTTCGCAAATAATAATAACAAATAACAATATCAACTATCAAAAAAAATGGAAAACCAAAGTAAAAATGGCAATATCATCGCCATTATCACGATGATGTTCCTCTACGCCATGATTTCGTTCGTAACGAACTTGGCTGCTCCTATCGGAGTTATTTGGAAAAATGTATTCGCTGACAGCGGAAGTGCTAACATGATCGGTATGTTGGGTAACGCCATGAACTTCTTGGCTTACCTCTTCATGGGTATCCCTGCAGGTAAGTTGCTCACCAAGATCGGTTACAAGAAGACAGCCCTCACCGGTATCGCTACCGGATTCGTAGGCGTGCTCATCCAGTTCCTTTCCGGTAAGTTCGGTGCCGACATCTCAGGCTTCGCCGTTTACCTCTTCGGTGCGTTCATCTCAGGTTTCGCAGTTTGTATTTTGAATACTGTTGTAAACCCAATGTTGAACCTCATCGGTGGTGGTGGTAACCGCGGTAACCAGTTGAACCTCATCGGTGGTACATTGAACAGTTTATCCGGAACTTTAACCCCAATGCTCGTAGGTGCCCTTATCGGTACTGTTACTGCTAATACCAAAATGGTAGATGTGAACCTCGTGCTTTACATTGCCCTTGCCGTATTCGCAGCAGCATTCGTTATCTTGAACTTCATCCCTATCCAGGATCCAGAGATGGGTAAGACTACAGACAAGACTGTATTCGAGCATTCACCATGGGCTTTCCGCCACTTCAACCTCGGCGTTATCGCAATCTTCGTTTATGTAGGTGTTGAGGTAGGCATTCCTGGAACATTGAACTTCTACATTTCTGATACAACAGCAAATGGTGGTGGTTTCATCAATGGTACAGCCTTGGCAAATGCAGCAGCTATCGGTGGTTTCGTTGCAGGTACATACTGGCTTCTGATGCTGGTTGGTCGTCTTTGCTCCAGTTTTATTGCTGACAAGGTATCTAGCCGCATGATGATGATGATTGCCAATGGTGCAGGTATGATCTTTATCGTCCTCGCCGTACTTCTCGGCAAGTCAACAACAGTAGAAATGCCTGTATTTACAGGTACATCATTCCAGATGGTAACAGTGCCTATCGCTGCCATGTTCCTGGTACTCTGCGGTCTCTGCACTTCTATCATGTGGTCTTCTATCTTCAACCTCGCTACCGAGGGTCTTGGCAAGTATACAGCCCAGGCTTCAGGTATCTTCATGATGATGGTAGTAGGTGGCGGATTGATGCCATTGGTACAGAACTTCATCGCAGACAACGCTGGCTATATGGCTAGTTACATTGTGCCTCTCATCTGTATGGCATACATGTTCTTCTATGCTGTAGCTGGTTGCAAGAACATCAACAAGGATATTCCTGTTGATTAATAACACGAAATAAATTAGCCCTAAGGCATATATAGTCTTAGGGCTAAATCATATAATCAAATCTTTAGTAACAACACAACAAAAACTTAACTAATTATGGATATTGAAAAAGTAAGAAGCCGATTCATCAAGCATTTCGATGGTAAAACAGGTAACATCTACATGTCACCAGGTCGTATTAACTTGATTGGCGAGCATACCGATTATAATGGTGGATTTGTTTTCCCAGGTGCAGTAGATAAAGGTATTATGGCAGAAATCCGTCCTAACGGAACAGATACCGTCATGCTCTACTCTATCGACTTGAAGGACCGTGTAGAATTCAAGGTTAATGATCCTGAAGGTCCACGCGCTTCATGGGCGCGTTACATCTATGGTGTTTGCCAGGAGATGAAGGCATTGGGCGTTGACGTAAAGGGTTTCAATGCAGCATTCTATGGTGATGTGCCTCTCGGTGCAGGTATGTCTTCTTCTGCTGCTCTTGAAAGCTGTTTTGCTTTTGCTTTAAACGACCTTTTTGGTGACAACAAGGTTTCTAAATGGGATCTCGTTCTCGCAGGTCAGGCTACTGAGCACAAGTATGTAGGTGTTAACTGCGGTATCATGGACCAGTTTGCTTCTGTTTTCGGCAAGGAAGGTAAGTTGATGCGCCTCGATTGCAACAGCCGCGAATTTGAATACTTCCCATTCGAGCCTAAGGGCTATAAACTCTGCCTGGTAAACTCTAAGGTAAAGCACGAGTTGGCAGGTTCTCCATACAACGACCGCCGCAACTCTTGTGAAAATGTTGTTAAGCACATTGCAGCAAAGCACCCAGAAGCTAAGTTCGAAACTCTCCGTGATTGCACATGGGAGCAGTTGGAAGAGGTTCGCGCTGAGGTAGGCGAAGAGGATTACAGTCGCGCTCACTTCGTATTGGGCGAGAAAGACCGCGTATTGGCAGTCTGCGATGCTCTTGAGAAAGGCGACTACGAGACAGTAGGTCAGAAGATGTACGAGACTCACCACGGCTTGAGCAAGGAATACGAGGTAAGCTGCGAGGAACTCGACTTCTTAAACGATGTTGCTAAGGAGAATGGTGTTACTGGTAGCCGTATCATGGGCGGTGGCTTCGGTGGCTGCACCATCAACCTGGTAAAGGACGATATCTACGACAAGTTCGTTGAGGACGTGACAGCTAAGTTCACAGCCAAATATGGTCACGCTCCAGAGATTTACCCTGTAATCATCTCTGAGGGGTCTCACAAGGTTTGCTAATATATACATTATATATAATATAAGGAACTGCAGTTAGTATTTGCTAACTGCAGTTTTTTTTGTCCCAAATAAGACAAAAACAGGCGTTTTCATACAAATAGTGTTAAAAAGACACTTTAGGAGAAAAAAAGTTAGGGAAAACGCTTGCAGATTCGAAATAAAATTGTAATTTTACACCCAAAATGAATAGACAATAAAAAACAGCCTAAAAATGAGTACATTTAAGACCCTATTTATGGGAGTTGGTTTTGCGGCTATCGCTACCCTCTCAGCTTGTTCATCAAGCAGCAATGCAAGTCTCACACAATCTGGTTTGAATCCAGCAGATTTCGATTCAACAGTATTGGGCAAGAAGACTGAGTTAGTAACTCTCAAGAATGCAAACGGCATGGAAGTTTGCCTCACCAATTATGGTGGACGTGTCGTTTCCATTTCCGTTCCAGACAAGAACGGAAAGCCAACAGATGTGGTTCTTGGTTACGATAATATCCATCAGTATGCTGACACCCTTAACTCTCCTTCAGATTATGGTTCTTCTGTAGGACGTTATGCCAACCGTATCAAGGATGCTAAACTTTCACTTGCTGGTTCAACCTATCAGTTGAAGGCAAATGATAATGGCAACTGCCTGCATGGTGGTGGTGCTACAGGATGGTTGAACCAGGTTTACGACATCACAGAGAAGAACGACTCATCTGTTACCTTCACCATCAATGCGAAGGATGGCGAGAATGGTTTCCCTGGCAACGTAACAGCAACAGCCAAGTATACTGTAAAGAGTGACAACACTCTCGACATCGAATTTGGCGCAACAACAGACAAGGAGACCGTTGTCAATATGACCAACCACAGTTACTTCAACTTGAACGGCGATCCATCTAAGGAAGGTTTCGATCAGGTAATGTACATCAATGCAGATAAGTTTACTCCTGCAGATTCACTTTACATCCCTACTGGTGAAATCAAGGACGTAGAAGGAACTCCAATGGACTTCCGTACACCTGCAGAAATCGGCAAGAAGGTAGATTATAACTTTGACCAGATTAAGAACGCCACAGGTTACGACCACAACTGGTGTTTGAACACATATAAGGACGGCAAGGGCGATGACAAAACTGTTTGCGCAAGCCTCTACTCTCCAAAGAGCGGAATCCTCCTCGAAGTTTTCACCAACGAGCCAGGTATTCAGGTCTACACTGGTAATTTCCAGGGCACAGGTATTGCCTGCAAGCATGGCATCAAGTATCCTAAACACGTAAGCGTTTGCTTCGAGAGCCAGAAATATCCTGATTCTCCAACCAAGATTGCTCAGGGTGTAAAGGATTGGACAGATGCCACATTGAAGCCAGGAGAGAAATACTATTCTCACCTCGCTTACAAATTCAGCGTTAAAAAGTAAGCTTAAGTTAGTTTAAAAGTTAGCGAACCGGCGGATAAAGTCCGCCGGAACAGCTAACATCCAACAAGAAGTTTTTGCAATGACAAAAAACGAAATGTGCTGGATAAGAAACTAACATAATAAGCATCCAATAAAAGAAAAGAATAAATAAATAATAATAAACAAACAATCTTATAGTAATTATGAATTGGAATTCAACAGAATTCGTATGGCTTGATTGGGCTGTACTCGCCATTGGTGTAATCGGCGTGATTTGGGCTGTCTGGCATGCGATTGTGAAAGACAGAAAGGCTCAGAAAGGTGAAGACTCTTCTGCTTATCTCTTCGGTAAGGGTGAGCCATGGTATGTAATCGGTATGGCTATCTTTGCAGCCAACATCGGTTCTGAGCACCTCGTTGGTCTTGCAGGTACCGGTGCCAAGAGTGGTGTCGGTATGGCACACTGGGAGATGCAGGGTTGGATGATCCTCATCCTCGGTTGGTTGTTCGTACCATTCTATCAGTTGCTCATCAATAAGATGGGTAAGATCATCACTATGCCTGACTTCCTGAAGTTCCGCTATACCCAGCGCACAGGTTCATGGCTCTCTATCATCACCCTCGTAGCTTACATCCTTACTAAGGTGAGTGTTACAGCCCTTACAGGTGGTATCTTCTTCGAATATCTTTGGGGCTTGAACTTCTGGGTTGGTGCCATCGGCTTGATTATCCTCACCACCATCTTCACCGTATTCGGTGGTATGAAGGGTGTGATGACATTGTCAACTATCCAGACTCCTATCCTCGTCATCGGTTCTTTCCTCGTACTCTTCCTCGGTCTCTCTACCCTTGGCGGTGGCAGCATCGCTGCTGGTTGGGCCGACATGATGGATTACTGCGGCAAGTTGAACAACGGCTACGGTACAACCCACATGTTCCACTGGGAGGCAGGCGATTCTATGTATCAGGAGTATCCTGGTTTCGTAGTATTCATCGGTGCAACCATCATCGGTTTCTGGTACTGGTGTACTGACCAGCACATCGTTCAGCGTGTACTCGGTCAGGTTCCTGGCGAGAGCAACGTAGAGGTTATGAAGCGTGCTCGCCGCGGTACAATCGCAGCCGGTTTCTTCAAGGTTCTCCCTTGCTTCATGTTCCTCATTCCAGGTATGATTGCAGCAGCCTTGGCTCAGAAGGGCGCTATCCAGATGAACGAGACTGACGCAGCCTTCGCCATCATGGTTAAGACCGTTCTTCCTGCAGGTATCAAGGGTATCGTAACAATCGGTTTCATCTGCGCATTGGTTGCTTCATTGGCAGCATTCTTCAATAGCTGTGCTACCCTCTTCACTGAGGACTTCTACAAGCCATTGAAGAAGGGTATGTCTGAGGCTCACTACGTACTCGTTGGCCGTATCGCTACCGTAGTAGTTGTAGTTCTTGGTTTCGCATGGTTGCCAATCATGATGAAGATGGATACATTGTACAACTATCTCCAGGGTATCCAGTCACTCCTGGCTCCAGCCATGGTAGCCGTATTTGCAATGGGTATCTTCTTCAAGAAGATTACTCCAAAGGCAGGTGAATACACCATGATTACAGGTTTCCTCATCGGTATGCTCCGCCTCGTTACCAATGTGATTACTGACACAGGTAAGGCAACAATGGATGGTGCATTCTGGGATTACACCGCATGGTTCTGGCAGACCAACTGGCTCGTATTCGAGTGCTGGTTGCTCGTATTCCTCATCATCTTCATGGTAGTAGTAAGCTGCTTTACTCCAGCTCCAAGCAAGGAGCAGGTAGAGGCAATCACCTTCACATCAGACTTCAAGAAGTCTATCCGTGAGAGTTGGAGTGCCTTCGATATTATCGGTACCCTCGTAGTAATCGGCCTCTGCGCAGCATTCTACGCATACTTCTGGTAAAATATTATTCACGTCAGGAGTAAGAAGTGAGGAGTCTGGAATTTTCTCAAAGATCAGACAAAACAGTTTCTGTTGAAAAAATCCGCGATCCTTTCTTCTCCTTCTTACTCCTTGATTTTCCTCTCGAAGCTGCTCTATGAAGAGCAAGCAAAAGAACACAACTATACATACATTGAATCATTACATCAAAACAGCAGAAAGACCATGACCCAGTTTTATAATGAATACTCCAAAGTATTAGTATCCGTCGATTGTATCATTTTCGGTTTCGACGGTAGTAACCTCCAGGTACTGATAGGCAAACGCAAGATGGACCCGGGAAGAGGCGAATGGTCACTCTATGGTGGTTTCGTTGGCGCAACAGAAAATCTCGAAGATGCAGCTAACAGAGTCATCCTGGAACTTACTGGAATGAAAAACCTCTATATAAGACAAGTAGGAGCTTTCGGCCGCATCGACCGTGACCCAGGTGAGCGAGTTATCTCTATCGCCTATTGCACTCTCATCAATGTGAAAGACTATGATGACAGCCTCCGTGTAGAACACGGATTGGAATGGGTTAGTCTGAACGAACTTCCAGAACTTTACTCAGACCACAAACTCATGATCCGCAACGCTATCGCACAGATACGCCGCCGCATCAATCATGAGCCATTAAGCTTCAAACTCCTCCCAGACCTCTTTACGCTGACACAGCTTCAGCACGTATTCGAGGCAGTAATAGGCGAAGAGATTGATAAGCGCAACTTCCGCAAACGCGTGAAGGATATCGACTTCATCGAGAAAACAGAACTCATCGATAAAGTCAACTCGAAACGAGGCGCCGCCCTCTACCGCTTCAACAAGAAAGCATACGAGGAAGACCCATCGTTCAACTTGAAATAGAATAAACAACTTAAAACAAAAGATATTATGTTAGAAGAATTAAAAGAAAAAGTGTTCAAGGCAAACCTTGATCTCGTTAAGCACAACCTCGTGCTCTTTACATGGGGTAATGTGAGTGGCATCGACCGCGAGAAAGGTCTGGTTGTCATCAAACCATCAGGCGTCGATTATGACACCATGAAGGCTAGCGACATGGTAGTGGTAGACTTGGAAACAGGTAAGGTAGTAGAAGGCGATCTGAATCCATCATCTGATACACCAACCCACTTGGTTCTCTACCGAGCATTCCCAGAGTTGGGTGGCGTAGTTCATACTCACTCTACTTATGCTACCGCTTGGGCACAGGCTGGCTTGGACATCCCTAACATTGGTACAACTCATGCTGATTACTTCCACGATTGCATCCCTTGCACAGATGCGATGACAGAGGATATGATGGCAGAATATGAGCACAACACAGGTGTTGTCATCGTTGACCGTTTCAAGAAAGATAACATCAACCCAGTTCATACTCCTGGCGTATTGGTTAAGAACCATGGTCCTTTTACATGGGGTAAGGATGCTGACCAGGCTGTTTATCACGCAGTAGTAGCTGAACAGGTGGCAAAGATGGCTTTCATCTCATTCTCAGTAAATCCAAACACCACCATGAACCCATTGCTCGTAGAGAAGCACTTCAACCGCAAGCACGGCCCTAACGCTTACTACGGACAGAAAAAGCACTAATCAACAGTGCTTCAAATAAAGATAATAAATCACATAACAATAACAATTAATACAACAAACAATCATGATTAAAGCATTTGAAAATTTAGAGGTATGGTTTGTAACTGGTGCACAGCTTCTTTACGGAGGCGAAACAGTTAAGATAGTTGATGGTCACTCAAAGGACATGGTAGATGGTCTGAACAACAGTGGCATCATCCCAATCAAGGTAGTTTACAAGGGCACAGCTAACTCTTCTGCAGAAGTAGAGGCTGTCATGAAGGCTGCCAACAACGATGAGAAGTGCGTAGGTATCATCACATGGATGCACACCTTCTCTCCAGCTAAGATGTGGATCAAGGGCTTGCAGGCTCTCGAGAAGCCTCTCCTCCACTTCCACACTCAGTACAATGCAGAACTCCCTTGGGATTCTATCGATATGGATTTCATGAACCTCAACCAGTCAGCCCACGGCGACATCGAGTTCGGTCACATCTGCACCCGTATGCGCATCCCTAGAAAGGTAGTTGTAGGTTACTGGAAGAGCGAAGAGGCTCAGAAGCAGATTGCAACTTGGGCTCGCGTAGCTGCCGGTGTTGCTGATGCTCACAACGTACGCTGCCTGATGTTCGGTATGAACATGAACAACGTAGCCGTAACTGATGGCGACCGCGTAGAGTTCGAGCAGCGCTTGGGTTACCACGTAGATTACTACCCAGTATCTTCACTCATGGAGTACTACAAGAAGGTAACTGATGCTGAGGCAGATGCACTCGTTGAGGAGTACAAGAAGGAATATACCATCAAGATTGATGAGTCTGGCGAGGAAGTATATTGGGAGAAGGTAAAGAACGCTGCTAAGGCTGAGATTGCTCTCCGTCGCGTATTGAAGGATGAGAATGCAGTAGCATTCACAACCAACTTCGATGACCTCGGTGACGCTAACATCGACGATCCAAACTTCTGCGGTTTCGACCAGATTCCTGGTTTGGCTTCACAGCGCCTGATGGCAGAGGGTTACGGTTTCGGTGCTGAGGGTGACTGGAAGACAGCTTGCCTCTATCGCACACTCTGGGTTATGAACCAGGGCTTGGAGAAGGGTTGCTCATTCCTCGAGGACTACACACTCAACTTCGCTGAGGACCGTACATCTAGCCTCCAGAGCCACATGCTCGAGGTTTGCCCATTGATCGCAACAGACAAGCCAAAGCTCGAGGTTCACTTCCTCGGCATCGGTATCCGCAAGCAGCAGACTGCCCGTTTGGTATTCACATCTAAGACAGGTAAGGGTGTTAAGGCAACTGTAGTTGACCTCGGCAACCGTTTCCGTCTCATCGCAAGTGAGGTAGAGTGCATCGAGCCAAAGGCAATGCCTAAGCTCCCTGTAGCTTCAGCTCTCTGGGTTCCACAGCCAACCTTCGAGATTGGTGCAGGTGCTTGGATCCTCGCTGGTGGTACTCACCACAGTGCATTCTCTTACGATATCACTGCTGAGTACTGGGAAAACTTCTGCGAGATCCTGGGTATTGAGTTCGTCAACATCGACAAGAACACAACTATCAGCAGCTTCAAGCAGCAGCTCCGCAACAACGAGATTTACTACATGCTCAACAAGGCATTGAGATAATTTTTAATGTATTATAAGAAATGAGCGCAAAAACTATTATAGAATCAGGTAAGGCCATTCTCGGTATCGAGTTTGGCTCTACCCGAATCAAGGCTGTCTTGATCGACACCGACAATAACCCTATCGCACAGGGTAGCTTTGAGTGGGAAAACCAGTTGGTTGATGGTCTCTGGACTTACAGCATTGACACAATCTGGAAAGGTTTGCAGGATTGTTATGCCGACCTCCGCAAGAACGTGAAGGCTGAGTACGACTGCGAAATCAAGCAGTTGGCAGCCATCGGTATTTCTGCGATGATGCACGGCTACATGGCTTTCGGTAAGGATGAGAACATTCTCGTTCCTTTCCGCACATGGCGTAACACCAATACAGCCAAGGCTGCAGCTGAACTTTCAGAGCTCTTCCACTTCAACATCCCATTGCGTTGGAGTATCTCTCACGTATATCAGGCTATCCTGAATGGTGAGGACCACATCAACAAGATTGACTTCCTTACCACTCTCGCCGGTTATATCCACTGGCAGCTCACAGGCAAGAAGGTTTTGGGCGTAGGCGATGCATCAGGTATGCTCCCTATCGACTCTAACACCAACAACTACGATGCAGAGATGGTAGCTAAGTTCGATAAGCTCATCGAGCCTAAGAACCTGGGCTGGAAGATTCTCGACATTCTCCCTGAGGTATTGAACGCAGGCGAAGATGCAGGCGTATTGACCGAGGAAGGTGCAAAGAAGCTCGACCCATCAGGCACACTCCAGGCAGGTACCCCACTCTGTCCTCCAGAGGGTGATGCAGGTACAGGTATGGTAGCTACCAACGCTGTACGTCAGCGCACAGGCAACGTCAGTGCAGGTACTTCATCTTTCTCTATGATTGTATTGGAGAAAGCCTTGAGCCAACCTTACGAAGTCATTGATATGGTGACTACTCCAGACGGTAGCCCTGTAGCCATGGTTCACTGCAACAACTGTACTTCCGACCTCAATGCATGGGTAGGTTTGTTCAAGCAATATCAGGAGTTGCTCGGTGTGCCAGTAGATATGAACGAGGTATTCGGCAAGCTCTACAACCACGCTCTTGAAGGCGATGCTGATTGCGGAGGATTGATTGCTTACAACTATATCTCAGGTGAGCCTGTAACAGGTTTGGCTGAAGGTCGTCCAATGTTCGTACGTTCTGCCAACGACCACTTCAACCTTGCCAACTTCATGCGTGCCAACCTCTACGCTTCAGTAGCAGTATTGAAGATTGGTAACGATGTTTTGTTCAAGGACGAGAAGGTACAGGTAGATCGCATCACAGGTCATGGCGGTTTGTTCAAGACCAAGGGTGTAGGTCAGCGCATCCTCGCTGCAGCCATTAACTCCCCTATCTCTGTCATGGAGACAGCAGGCGAAGGTGGTGCATGGGGTATCGCACTGCTCGCAGGTTATCTCGTAAACAACGAAGAGAAGTTGAGCCTGGCAGATTATCTCGACAAGAAGGTATTTGCAGGCAATACTGGTGTAGAGATTGCACCTACTGCCGAAGATGTAGCCGGTTTTGATAAATATATTGAAACCTACAAGGCTGGTCTTGCTATCGAAAAGGCAGCAGTTGAGAACAAAAAGTAAATAAACGATAAATACGTTTGTGGGGATTCCTCCTCCACAAACGTATTATACTAAAAATCGACAACAATTAATAAGAACAATGATGAAGAAACTATTCGCTACCACATTGCTTTCAACAGCAGTTGCATTCTCAGCACAAGCTCAGGATGTAACAGGAACAATCCATGCCAACCAGGGAACACAGAAAATCAATAAAGAGATTTATGGCCAGTTTGCCGAGCATCTCGGAAGTTGTATCTATGGTGGTCTTTGGGTAGGTCCTGATTCTAAGATTCCTAACACTCAGGGTTACCGCAACGACGTGCTCCAAGCCCTCAAGGACCTGAAAGTGCCTGTATTAAGATGGCCTGGAGGATGCTTCGCTGACGAGTATCACTGGATGGATGGTATCGGTCCACGTGAGAACAGACCAAAGATGCAGAACAATAACTGGGGTGGTACCATCGAGGACAACTCTTTCGGTACACACGAGTTTCTGAATCTCTGCGAGATGTTGGGTTGCGAGCCTTACATCAGCGGAAACGTGGGTTCCGGCACAGTTGAGGAATTGGCAAAGTGGGTAGAATATATGACCAGCGATGGAGATACTCCTATGGCAAAACTTCGCCGACAGAACGGCCGCGACAAGGCATGGAAGGTGAAATATCTCGGTGTTGGTAACGAAAGTTGGGGCTGCGGTGGCAACATGCGTCCTGAGTATTATTCAGATCTCTTCCGCCGCTACTCTGTTTATTGCCGCAACTATGACGGGAACCAGCTCTATAAGATTGCATCTGGAGCGAGCGATTACGATTATAACTGGACTAAGGTATTGATGGACCGTATCGGCAACCGTGCCAACGCCATCTCTCTACATTATTATACAGTAACTGGCTGGTCAGGCAGCAAGGGTTCTGCCACCAAGTTCAACAATGAGGATTACTATTGGACCCTGGGCAAGGCGCTCGGCATAGAAGATGTTATCAAGAAGCACGAGGCTATCATGGACAAGGCTGACCCAAAGAAGCAGGTAGCCCTCCTCGTTGACGAATGGGGAACCTGGTGGGATGAGGAGCCTGGCACTATCAAGGGCCACCTCTATCAGCAGAACTGTATGCGCGATGCCTTCGTTGCAGCACTCTCGCTGAATGTATTCCACCGTCATACAGAACGTGTGAAGATGACCAACATCGCACAGATTGTCAATGTGCTCCAGTCTATGATCCTGACAGATACAAAGGGAACAGGTCACATGGTTCTGACTCCAACCTATCATGTATTCAACATGTACAAGGACTTTCAGGAGGCAACCTATCTCCCAATGGACGTGAAGTGCGACTCCATGGATGTTCGCGGCGATGATCATGCCCGAGACGGAAGAAAGATTCCATTGGTATCTACTTCAGCAGCCAAGAAGGCAGATGGAACTATCGTGGTTTCTCTTGCCAATGTCAGTCTTGACAAGGCTCAGCAGGTAGAGTTCAATCTGGATGGTGCAGCTGCTCCAAAAACCGTAACAGGACAGATTCTTTCCTGCAACAAGGTGAGCGATTACAACGACTTCGAACACCCGGATGTGGTAAAACCAGCAGCATTTAAGGATGCAAAAGTAAAGAAAAACACCCTTAAGGTAAAAATTCCGGCAAAATCTATCGTAGTTTTGAAAATAAAGTAGTATCTTTGAAGGCGAAAAAAGGAAGTATCCTTCTTTTGAGTAGCCTTCAGAGCTAGAAAAACGTAACATTTCAGCAGAAATAACAACAATAATTATTATAAAATTATGAACGATATTAAAGTAATGAATCATGCAGCAGATAACATCCGTATCTTGGCTGCGTCAATGGTAGAAAAGGCTAATTCTGGTCACCCAGGTGGTGCTATGGGTGGTTCTGACTTCATCAACGTACTCTTTTCTGAGTATTTGGTATATGATCCAGCAGATCCAACATGGACTGGCCGTGACCGTTTCTTCCTCGACCCAGGTCACATGAGCCCTATGCTCTATGCTGGTTTGGCTATGCGCGGTTTCTTCTCAATGGAAGACCTCAAGCAGTTCCGCCAGTGGGGTTCTGTAACTCCAGGTCACCCAGAGCTCGACCTTCAGCGTGGTATCGAGAACTCATCTGGTCCTCTCGGTCAGGGTCATGCCCTTGCAGCTGGTGCAGCTGTAGCAGAGAAGTTCCTCGAGGCTCGTCTGGGTTCAACCATGATGCAGCACAAAATCTACGCATACATCTCTGATGGTGCTGTAGAGGAGGAAATCTCTCAGGGTGTTGGTCGTATCGCTGGTAACCTCGGTTTGAACAACCTCATCATGTTCTACGATTCTAACGACATCCAGCTCTCTACAGAGTGTGGCGTTGTAATGAACGAGGATACAGAGATGAAGTACAAGGCTTGGGGCTGGAATGTCATCAAGATCAACGGTAACGACGTAGCTCAGATTCGTGAGGCGCTCGATGCTGCTCAGAAGGAGCAGGATCGCCCTACCCTCATCATCGGTAAGACTGTAATGGGTAAGGGTGCCCTCCGCGCAGACGGCACAAGCTACGAGGCTTGCATCAATACTCACGGTGCTCCTCTCGGTGGCGACGCTTACGTAAATACAATCAAGCACCTCGGTGGTGATCCTGAGAATGCATTCGTTATCTTCGACGATGTAAAGGAAATCTACGCTAAACGTGCTGAGGAGCTGAAGAAGATCGTTGCTGAGCGCAAGGCTGCAGAGGCTGAGTGGCGCAAGGCTAACCCAGAGAAGGCTGCCCAGATGGATGAGTGGTTCAGCGGCAAGGCTCCTAAGGTAGACTGGAGCAAGGTTGAGCAGAAGGCTGGTTCAGCTACACGTGCAGCATCTGCTGCTTGTCTCGGTGTTTTGGCAGAGCAGGTTCCTAACATGATCTGTGCTTCTGCTGACCTTTCTAACTCAGATAAGACAGACGGTTTCTTGAAGAAGACCAAGAGCATCGTTCGCGGTGACTTCTCAGGTGCTTTCTTCCAGGCAGGTGTTGCTGAGTTGACAATGGCTGATATGTGTATCGGTATGATGCTCCACGGTGGTGTGGTTGCAGCAATGGGTACATTCTTCGTATTCTCTGATTATATGAAGCCAGCTGTTCGTATCGCAGCCCTTATGCAGGTTCCTGTTAAGTTCATCTGGACTCACGATGCATTCCGTGTTGGTGAGGATGGACCTACTCACGAGCCAGTTGAGCAGGAGGCACAGATCCGCCTGATGGAGAAGTTGAAGAACCACGCAGGCAAGGATAGCGTTCGCGTATTCCGTCCAGCTGATGCTGACGAGACTACAGTTTGCTGGAAGCTCGCTATGGAGAATGTTGAGACTCCTACAGCTTTGATCTTCTCTCGCCAGGGCATCGCCAAGTTGCCAGAGGGAACAGACTATGAGCAGGCAGCCAAGGGTGCTTACATCGTAGCAGGCAGCGACGAGAATCCAGACGTTATCTTGGTAGCTAGCGGTTCTGAGGTTTCTACATTGGAGGCTGGTTGCGATGCTTTGCGTGCTGACGGCATCAAAGTTCGCGTGGTAAGTGCTCCATCTGAGGGCTTGTTCCGTGGTCAGAGCAAGGAGTATCAGGAGAGCGTATTGCCAAAGAACGCTAAGATCTTCGGTATGACTGCCGGTCTTCCTGTAACACTCCAGGGTCTCGTTGGTGCCAACGGTAAGGTTTGGGGTATGGAGAGCTTCGGTTTCTCTGCTCCTTACAAGGTGCTCGATGAGAAGCTCGGTTACACAGGCGAGAATGTTTACAAGCAGGTTAAGGATTTCTTGGCTGAAGCTTAATTAGTTTGATAAGTTAGGAGTTAGAAGTTTGGTATCAGTTTTTGTCATAAGGCAAGCATCTGGTTTCCAGCATCTAACTCCTATCACTCTTTTATATTAACCTTGTGATGTAATGAAGGGTTTGCTCTTCGTTCTTCACTTAAAAAACTTAAGTATTATGGAAGTAAAGACAGTTGGTATTGCATGCGATCACGCAGGTTTTCCATTGAAGCAATTCGTATTGGAATATTTGGAGAAGAAGGGTTATCCTGTAAAGGATTATGGTACATACAGCGATGCGAGTGTAGACTATCCTGACTTCGGTCATGCTCTTGCTAATGGCATTGAGAGCGGCGAAGTTTATCCAGGTATCGGCATTTGCGGCAGCGGCGAAGGTATCGCCATGACATTGAATAAGCATCAGGGTGTACGTGCCGGATTGGCATGGTGCAAGGAGATTGCTCATTTGGTTCGTCAGCACAACGATGCCAACGTATTGGTACTTCCAGGTCGTTTCGTAGACAACAAGACCGCCGAGGCTATTCTCGACGAGTTCTTTGCCACAACATTCGAGGGTGGCCGTCACGAGCGCCGCGTTAAGAAGATTCCTGTTCAGCAGTAAAGTTCTGAATGGATAAAAAAGAATTAAGGCTGAGTCATCGCATGATGGCTCAGCCTATTTTTATGGAAGACGGACATACCAAGAAGATTTTTACGACACATGAACAACTTCAATAAATGTACGCAAGCGTAATATACAATCGCTGAATACGGAAGAAGTTGTCGGAAAAGACAGATGAAGTTGTCGGAAAAGATAGTATAGGTTATCGGAGAAGTTAACTCCGTAGGCCGCACAACAGCTGTTGTGCGCTTGCATAACAGCTGATATGCGCTCGCACAACACCTGTTGTGCATGCGTAGACCAGCTGATGGGCGCATACAGCAAACCAACATGACTCTCTGATGTTTTTATCAATCATTTTGCCACAAAAAACACAGTCCTATTTGTTATCTTACCGGAACAACCCTATATCAAAGAAACAAAAAAAGGGATGCCACACTAGGTGACATCCCCCTATGAGAATCAAATACTTATTTGAAGCTTAAACTTTACTTGCTCTCAGCCTCAGCCTGCTTGGTCTCTGCTGCGTTAGGACCATAGTAGCCATAGTAAGCCTGGTAACGGGTGTAACCCCAGTTAGCCTGAGCCTTCTCTGGATCGAGCTGCTTAGCCTTGTCGAGAACCTTGATAGCCTCCTGGTAAACAACCTTGCGGCCGTTAGGATCCTGCAAGTTACCAGCCTTGCTGTTGTAGCAAGCACCCAGATAAGTAAGAACAACTACGTTATCCTCCTTTGCAGCAAGAGCCTGCTTCAAACACTTGATAGCGTTGTCTGCATCGTTCTTCTGGATATACATCATACCCTTGTTGGCAAGAGCTACAAAGTTGTTAGGGTTCTTTGCAATAGCTGCGTCCAAAAGTTCAGTCTGCTCCTTCTCCATCTTCAATGAAGAGTACATAGAGTTCAAACCATCAAGAACAACCTCATTGGTCTCGTCCTTTGCAAAGATATCCTTGAGCTTGTTAACATAGGCAAGAGAATCCTCGTGAGTCTTCAAGCCGTCCTTCATTACATAGAGCTTGAGGTTGAGGGCATCCTTAGCCTCCTTCTCACTCTTCATGGCGATGTCGCAATACTTCTCACAACGGGCAGCATCCTTAGCCTGGTATGCATAACGGGCTGCAAAGAGAGCTACCTGACCGATATAGTCCTTCTCGCTATCCTTCTGCTTCTGGTCTACAGAAGCGAAGAGAGGCTCATTGTCTGTATCGAGGAATGCACCCCAATACTTCAATACCTCATCAGCCTTATTGTTCTGGGCTGCTGTCTGACCCGCATTAACGAGCTGAACACGAGCACCCCATACACGGCTAGCGTTGTTGTTAAACTTAGGAGCAACCTTACCCTTAGCGTTAGGAAGCTGGTCGTACTTGTAGCACTCAATAGCATTGATCAATGCATTGTAAGCGCCCTCAGACATAGCAGCCTCGTCTACCGGGTCGTTCTTCTTCATGATCTGATTGGTCTGCTGGATGCTCTGCTGGTCGTTGAACTGCTTCATAGCGAGATCAACGAGCTTGTTGTAAGCCTTGGCCTTCTCTGCATCGTTAGCCATCTGACCCAAATTCTGCTTAACCAAAGCCTCAGCCTCGGCATAAGACTTAGCCTTCATGACAGCCTTGAGAGCGTCACTGTCGCCTGCGAATGCTGATGTGGCACCTAGTACCATCATTGCAGCTACTAAAAACTTTTTCATTTTTCTTAATGAGTTTAAAAGTTGTTGTTATTTATTTTTTACGCGTCTTTTCTTTTATTCGAAATCTACGTTGCCCGAATCGGTATCCTCTGCTTCAGATGCTTCGTCAGCGAGATGAGCCTCAGCCTCAGCAGCCTCTTCAGCAGTCTTGGCACCTACGGTATCATTCTCTATCTCCTCGCTCTTCTTAGCCCAGGCAGAACGGCTCTCCTCTTCTACAGAAGCCTCGAGCTCTGAACTCATCACCTTGCATACGCTGGCAATGACATCATTCTTCTTGGCAAGATTGATGAGGCGTACACCCTGGGTAGCACGGCCCATGACACGGCAATCGGCTACGGCAAGACGAATTACGATACCACTCTGGTTGATAATCATGAGGTCGTTATCATCGGTTACGTTCTTGATAGCTACCAGTCGACCAGTCTTGTCGGTAATATTCAGTGTCTTCACACCCTTACCGCCACGCTTGGTAACGCGGTAATCGAGTACATCAGAACGCTTACCATAACCCTGCTCGCTCACTACCATCACGGTTTCCTTCTCAGGATCGTTGACAACAATCATACCTACTACGGCATCATTACCCTCATCGAGGCGCATACCACGAACACCGGTAGATGTACGGCCCATTGTACGAATCTCGTTCTCAGCGAAACGTACTGCACGACCATTGCGGTTGGCAATAATCAGTTCGTTATGACCATTTGTCAGACGAACATCTACCACCTCATCGCCCTCTACGATGTTGATAGCAATCACACCGTTGGCACGTGGACGGGAATATGCCTCCAGACAGGTCTTCTTCACCGTACCATTCTTGGTAGCGAAGACTACATAATGGTTGTTGATGAACTCAGCATCATTCAATCCCTTCAAGCGGAGGAATGCATTCACCTGGTCATCGCTCTCGATGTTGAGGAGGTTCTGGATAGCACGACCCTTGGAGTTGCGGTCGCCCTCTGGAATCTCGTAACACTTCAACCAGTAGCAGCGGCCCTTCTTGGTGAAGAACAGCATGGTCTGGTGCATGGTAGCAGGATAGATATACTCGGTGAAGTCCTTATCACGGGTACGGGCTCCCTTAGAACCTACTCCACCACGAGCCTGCTCACGGAACTCTGACAATGGGGTGCGCTTGATATATCCGAGATGACTCACGGTGATAACCACTGGGTCGTTTGGATAGAAGTCTTCTGGGTTGAACTCATGGTCATCTGGCTTAATCATGGTACGACGTGCGTCACCATACTTCTCCTTCACCTCGTTGAGTTCGTCCTTCATTACCTTCTTGCAGAGCTCAGGATCGTTCAGAATCTGGTTCAAGTAGTCGATGGTCTTCATCAACTCATTGAATTCATTGTGCAACTGCTCCAGACGCAAGCCTGTCAACTGGCTGAGGCGCATATCCACGATGGCCTTACTCTGAAGTTCATCGAGTTCGAAGCGCTTCTCCAAGTTGCGCTGGGCATCAGAAGGAGTCTTGCTGGCTCTGATAATATGTACCACCTCGTCGATGTTGTCACAGGCAATGATCAAGCCCTCGAGAATATGAGCACGCTCCTGAGCCTTCTTCAGTTCGAACTGAGTGCGGCGGATTGTAACATCATGACGATGCTCTACGAAATACTTCACACACTCCTTCAAGCTCAAAAGACGTGGACGGCCATTAACAAGAGCAATGCAATTCACTGAGAATGAACTCTGAAGAGCAGTCAGCTTAAAGAGTTTATTCAAAAGAACATTAGCATTGGCATCACGCTTTACATCAACAACGATACGCATACCCTGACGGCCAGATTCATCGTTTACGTTAGCGATGCCATCTACTCTGCCTTCCTTGGCAAGGTCAGCAATAGCCATCACGAGCTGCTCCTTGTTAACACCATAAGGAATCTCGGTGATAACAATCTTGTCATGGTTTTCACCACTTTCAATCTCGGCAGTGGCACGAACCACGATTCTGCCTCGACCCGTTTCGTATGCATCCTTCACACCCTGTATACCATAGATGGTAGCACCGGTTGGGAAGTCAGGAGCAGGGATATACTGCATCAATCCATCGGTGTCGATGTCAGGATTATCGATATATGCACAGCAACCATCAATTACCTCACCCAGGTTGTGGGTAGGCATATTGGTAGCCATACCTACTGCAATACCGTTACCACCATTTACCAGAAGATTAGGAATCTTGGTAGGCATCACGGTAGGTTCCTGCAGGGTATCATCGAAGTTGTTGGTCATATCAACCGTTTCCTTGTCAAGGTCATCCATGATATGCTCACCCATCTTGGAGAGGCGGCACTCTGTATAACGCATGGCAGCAGGAGAGTCACCATCTACAGAACCGAAGTTACCCTGTCCGTCAATCAAGGTATAACGCATGTTCCACTCCTGTCCCATACGCACCAGAGCGCCGTAAACAGAAGAGTCGCCGTGAGGGTGATACTTACCGAGCACCTCACCAACAACACGCGCACATTTCTTATAAGGTTTGTCACTGGTGTTTCCAATGCCGAGCATACCGTAAAGAATACGGCGGTGCACAGGCTTGAAACCATCGCGTACATCAGGGAGGGCACGAGCCACGATAACTGACATCGAATAATCGATGTAGCTCGACTTCATCTCCTCCTCAATGTTGATCTTCATGATTCTATCATGATCCATTGTCTGATTTTCGTCCATTTCTTATATTAATGTATTATTGTTTATTCGTTACTTTCAAAACGCCTGTTTTCCATCCGGAAATCGCGTTTAAGGGCATTTCCTTGCGTTCTAAGCCGTTTTACCCTTTTGAAATTCCCGACAAAGATACAAAAAAAAATGATACTAAAACGCTTTAGAGGCGAAAAATCGCATTATTTTAGCATTATTTGTATTTTAACAATGCAAAAAAGTTGGCATATCATTTGCTATTTTTGAAAATAATGTGTACTTTTGCACTGAGATTTTTTAAAAATATAAGCAAATATGATAAATCCGTTTTCACATATACAGGACATACTGAACAGAAGTAGCAAAGAAGCAGCACGCACCTTGGGAAGAGAAATCAGCGTGGAGCATCTGATGCTGAGTCTGATCAGCCAGAACGACAGCGATGTCAACAAGCTTCTGAAGGGCGCAGACATCAGTCCGATGGCTTTCAGCGGAGTCCTTAACAGCAAACTGGAAAAGCGTGTGGAAGAAACTCCTGCCGATAACGTGAAGGAGAACAGTCACATCCCATTCAGCCAGATAACAGACAGCATTATCAGAGACTCTATCCGCGAGGCAAACAACTACGAGCACTCCAAGATTGTAGAGCCAAGACATCTGCTGCTTGCCATCTTGAGAAATGACAAGAACCCTGTAGCCAACTGGCTGAGTCAACTGGGCTTAAGCTACGACCGTGCCATCGAAATGCTCTATCCTACTGATAAGGATGATGAGCAGAAGACAGAAGAGCCGAAGGATTTCAAAATAGAACCCCAAACACCAGATTCAGAAACCCCTGATGCTGACAGGCAGGAGGAAGCAGAGAATCTGGAGATGGCTGGTGGAATAGGAACAGAAGATGACTACAACGAGCAGAACGACATGATGGAAACTGACGAAGAGCCATTCGATATGGAAAAGGACCAGAACCCGATGAGACTGTCTACCCGTTCAAATGGAACTCCGCGCAAAAAGAGCAGCACCCCTACCATCGACAAATTCAGTTTCGACCTGACCAAGGCTGCAGCCGATGGAAAACTGGATCCTGTCGTGGGCAGAGAGAAGGAGATTCAGCGCGTGCTCGAGATTCTGGGTCGCAGAAAGAAGAACAACCCAGTATTGATAGGTGAACCGGGCGTAGGAAAGAGTGCCATCGTAGAAGGACTGGCACAACTCATCAACAACCAGGAAACATCGCCTATGTTCTTCAACAAGCGTCTGGTAAGTCTCGACCTGACAGCCATCGTTGCAGGAACCAAATTCCGCGGACAGTTTGAAGAGCGCATCAAGAATGTCATCAAGGAACTGGAAGACCATCCGGAGATCATCATCTTCATAGATGAGATTCACACCATGATAGGCGCCGGTTCCGGCGAAGGAAGCATGGATGCCGCCAACATTCTGAAACCAGCCCTGGCAAGAGGTATCATCCAGTGTATCGGTGCCACCACGCTCGATGAGTATCGCAAGAGCATTGAGAAGGACGGAGCCTTGGAGCGCCGTTTCCAGAAGGTTATCGTTGAACCAACTACACGCGAAGAGACCCTGCTGATACTGCACAACATCAAGGAACATTACGAGAAGCATCACTGTGTGAGATATACAGACGAGGCTCTCGACACATGTGTCAAACTGACAGAGCGCTATATCACCGACCGCCACTTCCCAGACAAGGCTATCGACGTGATAGATGAAGCCGGCTCGCGCGTACATATTAATAATGCAAGTGTTCCTGCTCCATATATCAAGCTGGAAAAAGAACTGAAAAAGATAATCAGCAAGAAGCAGCAGGCTGTAGCAAACCAGAACTTCGAGATGGCAGCCTCATGCAGAGATGCCCAGACCAAGATCGAGAAAGAGATTGAGGACATGAAGGCGCAATGGCAGCAGGGAGAGATTGGCGAATATGTTGAGGTGACAGCCGAAGACATTGCCAACGTTATCAGCATGATGACCGGCGTACCGGCCCAACGCATGGCAGAGGGTGAAAGCAAACGTCTGAAAGATCTGGAACACAACCTGAAGCACAAGGTGATTGCTCAGGATAATGCCATCAACAAGATGGTAAAGACCATTCTGAGGAACCGTGTAGGCTTGCGCGACCCTAACCATCCTATAGGCGTATTCATGTTCCTGGGTCCTACAGGTGTAGGTAAGACCTATCTTGCCCAGAAACTTGCCGAGGAAATGTTTGGTTCGAAAGATTCACTCATCAGAATAGACATGAGCGAATTCTCCGAGAGTTTCAACACCTCACGTCTGGTAGGTGCACCTCCAGGATACGTAGGCTATAACGAAGGTGGGCAGCTGACCGAAAAGGTACGCCGCAAACCATACAGCATCGTATTGCTCGACGAAATAGAGAAAGCCAACAGCAAGGTATTCAACCTGCTCTTACAGGTACTCGACGAAGGCAGACTCACCGATGGCAACGGCCGACTCATCGACTTCCGCAACACCATCATCATCATGACCTCTAATGCAGGAACCCGCCAGCTGAAAGATTTCGGCAGAGGCGTTGGCTTTACTTCTGCAGGTATAAAAGGCGGATTGGCGATGGATGAAAAAGACAAGGAGTATGCCCGCAGCATCGTCCAGAAGAGTCTGAGCAAGCAGTTTGCTCCAGAGTTTCTGAACCGTCTCGACGACATCATCACCTTCGACCAGTTGGATCTAAATGCCATCAAACGCATCATCGACCTCGACCTGGAAGGACTGGTCAAGAGAATAGAAGACTTGGGATTCCATTTCCAGATTACCGAAAAGGCAAAGGAGATGGTAGCTAAGAAGGGATACGATGTGCAGTTTGGTGCCCGCCCACTCCGCCGCGCCATCCAGACCTACATCGAAGATTCCGTTTGCGAGATGTTACTCGATGGCACAATGAAGCCAGGCGACACCATCTCGGTAGGCAAAAATTCGAAAAAAGAAGAATTGACATTCAAGAAACTATAATCAGAAGAGGGACTATCCACTGGCGATAGTCCCTCTTTTATTATGAACCCGGTATAGCAACCAACGAACTTTAGTTAATAAGAGTTAACCACGAGAAAAGTTTAGGCAATAATTTCTTATTTCAAAAAATATTCATTACCTTTGCATCTGCTTTCGGGCAAAAAGCCATGATGGCTCAGTTGGTAGAGCAACGCATTCGTAATGCGTGGGTCGCGGGTTCGAGTCCCGCTCGTGGCTCTTTCTTGTGAAAGGAGTTAGTATTTTCCTTCGCGAGATTAGCACATCGGTAGTGCACGGGCTTCCCAAGCCTGTGAGGCGGGTTCGACTCCCGTATCTCGCTCAGAACATCAGTAACCCAGGGTTGAACCCTGGGTTTCTTGTTTTTATTAACATCTTTTCAGCCTTCTATAGCAACAAAATCACTTTTTTCGAGTTATTATATAAATTAAACTAAGATAAAAGAATAATAATGAAGAAACATATCATACTTGTACTGGCGCTCGTCCTGTCTTCAGGGCCTCTTTTCGCACAGAGTTCACACATGACCGATGATCAGGTCATGAGCTTTGTGGTGAAAGAACATGAGCGTGGCACAGCCAATTCTCAGATTGTTACCAAACTGATGCAGAAGGGCGTAGACATCTCCCAGATTCGACGTGTACGCAATAAGTATCAGAAGATGTCGCAGCAGAACGAGCTCTACAGCACAACCGCTGCAGGAAATGCAGGCAACAAGAGAATGCGGACCAACAATGGTAAGCAAAGAGAAGATTACCAGGACAAGGACAAGGAGAAGCAGGCTTCAACCTATAGCAATTATCGCATCCAGAGCAAGCAGAACGACAGCTACTACTCATCTTATGATGAAACCAACCCAGATTATGATGATTTCAGCAAGGAAATGAATGCCCTGGTACCCGATACAGCTACCATGGTAAAACAGCTGCAGGCTGAGCTCAACCAGAAGCGCAGTAAGGTTTTCGGCCGTGACATCTTCAACAACAAAGACCTCAGTTTCGAGCCAAATATGAACATCGCTACCCCACAGAACTATCGTCTGGGACCTGGCGATGCGGTTATCATCGACATCTATGGCGCCTCTCAGAAAACCATCGAGAGCACCGTTTCGCCAGATGGTGAAGTAACCATCGAGGGTTATGGACCGGTCAGCGTTTCAGGCTTAACCGTAGCTCAGGCTAATGCCCGCCTGCGCAATACCGTGGGCAGCAGATACCGTTCAAGCCGCATCAAGCTTACCGTAGGACAGACCAAGACCATCATGGTAAACGTAATGGGCGAGGTTAAGATTCCGGGCACCTATACCCTCTCAGCCTTCGCTACCGTATTCCATGCACTCTACATGGCTGGCGGAACCAACGATCTGGGTACATTGCGAAACATCAAGGTATACAGACACAACAAACTGGTAACGGTTGTTGATATCTACGACTATATTCTAAACGGAAAGCTGACGGGTAATGTCCGCCTTGCCGACAACGATGTTATCGTAGTAGGTCCATACGATTGTCTCGTAACCATCGCCGGAAAGGTTAAGCGCCCGATGATTTACGAAATGAAGAAGAACGAGAGTGTCAATTCCCTTCTGAAGTATTCCGGTGGTTTTACAGGAGATGCTTACAAGAAATCAGTAAGACTGAACCGCAAGACCGGCAGAGAACGTGCCGTATATAATATAGAAGAGTTCGACTTCTCCAGTTTCCGTATCGATGACGGCGACTCAATCAGCGTAGACAGCATCCTGCCACGCTACGCCAACACCGTAGAGGTGAAAGGAGCCGTATTCCGTCCGGGCATGTACAATCTCGGCGAAGAAATCAACAGCGTACGCACCCTTGTAGAGCATGCCGAAGGATTGACTGAGGAGGCATTCACCAACCGTGCCGTAATGCACCGCATGAAGTCAGACCGCTCACTCGAAGTAGTAAGTGTAGACATTGCCGGCATCATGAACGGCAAGACTCCAGATATCCCATTGAAGGAAAACGATGTTCTCTTCATCCCTACCCGACAGGAAAAGATTGTAGAGCGCACCCTCACCATCCGGGGCGAAGTGCAGTATCCAGGCGTCTATCAATATGCCGACAATGAGACCCTCGAAGACTTCGTTCTTCAGGCAGGCGGCTTAACCGACAAGGCTTCAACCGTTAATGTAATGGTAAGCCGTAGAGTAATGGATGCCAAGGCTTTACGTCCAGATAGCGTTATCGCCAAGACCTACACCCTATCTCTTAAAGACGGCTTCGTTATCGACGGCACCCCTGGTTTCAAGCTGATGCCATTTGATGAAGTAATGATCCGTCAGAGTCCGGCTTATGTTGAACAGCAGAACGTATCGATTACCGGTGAAGTGATGTTTGCCGGTCTCTATACATTAGACCGTCGCAACGCCCGCCTGAGTGAACTCTTCAAGAAGGCAGGTGGAGCTACCGACCAGGCATATCTCAAGGGAGCCCGCATCATCCGCAAAGCCAACGAACAAGAGAAGCAGCGCATGGAGGCAGTATTGAAGATGCAGCGCGAAGAGATACAGAAAAATCTTCTGCAACTAGCCTCCAGCAGCAACAATGCCAGTGCCATCTCGCAGTCCTCTAAGGATGTAGAGCGTACCAACATAGAGAAGTTCAACGTACCTAGCGAATACCCTGTAGGTATCGATCTTCCTGAGGCATTGGCGAATCCAGGCAGCGATGCCGACATCATCTTGCGCGAGGGCGACCGTCTGGTCATTCCTCAGTACAATGGTACGGTAAAGATCAATGGTGCCGTAATGTTTGCCAATACGGTAGCCTACGAAAAGGGCAAGAAGGCAAGCTATTACATCGATCAGGCAGGTGGTTTTGCCTCAGATGCATTAAAGAGCAAGGCATACATCATCTATATGAATGGCAAGGTAGCCAAGCTCTCTCATGGTGCCAAAGTGCAGCCAGGCAGCGAGATTGTCATCCCAGCCAAGCTGAAGCGCAAGATGAGTACCGCCGAAATGATGAGTATGGGAAGCAGCATGAGCAGCATCGCCGCCATGATTGCTACGATTGCTAATATGAGTAAGTAAAGAACATCCGTCGTTGCAATCTCAGATTTGACAGGCATGTCAGAAGAAGTAAAAAGGTACAAATAATAAATACCCTCAACTTAATAAGCATGTATGGCTAATCTTCATTACCCCATACATGCTTATTCCCTTTCATCCCCCCTATTCCCCATTATTTTTCCATTTCCTTCACATTTTAGACAATAAAACCGAGAAAAGTTTGTTTATATAAAAAAAAAGTAGTAATTTTGCAAGTGTTTACATACTTATTAATTTAAGTGTGTCAAAATTGTGATTAGGTTTTATAACACCTTTCACATAATCAAAAATTAATGAAAGTAAATAGAAATGGAACAGAACGAAAACAAGACGCAAGTTATAGATTTAAAAAAGATAGTAAAAAGAGTCATGGAGCATAAATTAAGTTTTGCTTTGACTTTGATTATTAGCTTTACTATTTCTTGTCTCTACATTATAACCATACCCCGCTATTATTCAACAGATACCCAGTTGGCACCAGAGATAGAAAGTTCTATGGAAACAAGCACATTAGGGTCACTTGCATCATCCTTTGGATTTGATATGAGCAAGATGAATTCACAAGATGCAATTACCCCATTATTATATCCGGAATTAATGAAGGACAACAAATTTGTCTATTCATTCTTCCCGATAAAAGTAAAATCCCAAGACGGCAAAATTGAGACAAAATACTTTGAATATTTGAGTAAATATCAAAAAATGCCAACACTTTACACTTTGTTTTCTAAGAAAAAGGACACAAAGAATATGGATTTCCCGAATGCGAAAACTAATCCATATGCATTGAATGAAGAACAAACAAAAATTATAGATCAAATTAGAGAAGATGTAAAAGTTTCCGTCGACTCAAAAACTGGAGTAATAACAATAAAGACGACATCTCAAGATCCGCTGATTTGCAAAACTTTAGCAGACTCTATTCGAGGCATTTTGCAACGTTATATTACAGCTTACAGAACAAATAAAGCACGAGCTGACGTTGCATACTATAAGAAGCTAGCACTCGATGCAAAAAGCTCCTATGAGAAATCAAGACAGCTATATGGAAGCTACGCAGATGCTAACACGGAAGTTGTCTTGGAAAGTTTTCGATCAAAGCAAGAAGACTTAGAGAATGATATGCAATTAAAATACAATACATATAGCCAACTTAACCAGCAATTGCAATCAGCAATGACAAAGCTAAGAGAGAAAACACCTGCCTTCACGATATTAAAGGGAGCAGAAGTTCCTATCAAGCCAGCAGGTCCTAAACGTATGATATTTGTATTAGCAATAACAATATTATCATTGTTCGTGTATACATTAATCATTTTACGCAAAGACATATCTAAATTATTTGTCTAAATTATGGAACAAGAATTGAGTTTTATAACGAGATTAGGAATTGTCTTCAAACAATTGACAGGTGTACAAGACATATCGGCATTGAGAAAAAATATCAAGAAAGTCATTGGCAAAGTAATATATCACAAAAAATATACTTCTTCAGATATCATAACTGTCATGAAAGAGATGGGGATGAAAAAAGGATCAGTAGTATGTATCCACGCTGCAATGAAGGAGTTTTATAATTATCAAGGCACAGCAACAGAACTTATAGACCAAATTTTGGAAACGATTACAGAAGAAGGAACATTACTGATGCCAGCTTTTCCAAAAAGCGAACATATACTTGATACAAACTTTATCTTTGATGTAACTAACACTCCAACAGCAGCAGGATATTTGGCTGAAACATTCCGAAAATATCCTGGAGTACTTAGGAGTATAAATACTCAACATTCTGTATGTGCTATTGGAAAGTATGCCGAATGGCTAACAAAAGATCACCATAAATGCGGAAATTGCTGGGACGAAGAATCCCCATGGTATCGAATGACACAACTTAATGCCCTTGTTTTCAATTTCGGTTTGCCGAAACATTACATCGGAACATTTTCCCATTGTGTCGAAGCTTTACTATGGAAAGAGCATCCCTATTGGAAACAATTCTTTCGTCTAAAATTCACGTTTAAATATCGTACTAAGGAAGGCGAATTAGGTGAATACACATGCCATACCTGCAACATTGAACGACGTACAAGAGAAAGTGTATTAACAAAACATCTTACGCAACACATGCATCAAAAGCGTCTTTCTAACTTACTGGTAAGTGAGTATGACTCAAAAGAATGTTTGCGGGAAATGCTAGATTTAGGCAGAAAAGGAATAACGATGTATTATATACCATCAACGAGTAAATACAAATTTTGAATACATTAAAAAAAATAAAGAATAGGGCGTTAGTGATGAATACTGCTAAACTTTCTTCCAGCAATATCATCATGTATGTGTTACCAATCATAGTAACACCAATTTTGTCGCGCCTATACTCTCCTACCTGTTTTGGCGAATGGGGGGTATTTTCTTCAATTATAACCATTGCTACAATTGTAATTTTCATGAGTTATGAAAACACAATTGTGAAAGCTAAGGAAGAAGAGATGCCTGTTATTCTAACCATCTGCGGACTCATAGGATGTGGACTCGCCATTATGTTTACGCTCCTTATATTTTGTATTGAGAAAGCTCATATCTTCAATACCAACATTGGACAAGAAACAATTGTTTTTGCGTTATATTTCATTGCATATATTCTGTATACCATAGCCTATAATATCAGCAACAGATATTCTAAATATACATCTTTATCTGTAGCTAATATTTTACAAGGTGTAAGTCAAGCTTTTTTCAGAATTACATTAGCATTTATGACTATTAGTGCGTTTAATGGCTTAATTTTCGGAACGACAATGGCAGAAATATTAACTGCAGGATTCTTAGCTTACATCGTACTACGACTGGTTATTAAATATAACTGGTCATCATGCACTCTTAAAAACATCAAGAGAGTTGTACTAAAATACAAAAAATTTCCATTATATGATGCACCAGCTAACTTGTTGGCTTTCTCCGCATTGAGTCTACCAACTATTATTTTGGCAGCCTTTTATACGAAATCAGCAATAGGAAGTCTTTCTATCATATTCCAATTGCTCTTGATGCCTATGTCGTTTGTAGGTTCATCATTAGGAAAGGTATATTATCAAGAACTTTGCCAAAAAGATACAACCCAACAAAAAATTGCAGAAACAACCAACACCCTCTTTAGGTTTCTAGGGATTCTGGCAATTCTTCCACTTCTATTCATCTGTTGCGGTGGTGACCAAACAATTGTATGTTTTTTAGGTGAAGGATGGGAAACAGCTGGTGATATTGCGATCTGCTTATCTTTATGGTCTTTTCCTATTGTTCTAACACAACCTTTATTGCCCATATTCAGAGTATTAAATGTACAGAATGTTCAACTACGATATGACATAATATATTTCATTGCAGGTATTGGAGTTCTTACGGTATGCAGCATAAACTCAATAAGCTTAACGACAACCCTTTTCTGCTATGCCCTTGCATGTACTTTGAGTAAGTTGGCTCTATTAAAGAAGATTATTTCATTGACTCATAGCAGACTTCTCAATAGAAGAATACTGTTGTTATGGACTATATGTATACTTATATTAATGGTAAGATTATATAATTTATGAAGCAAATATTAAACATCATATTTTCATCTAATAATAGACTAAGCAACATCTTGTTGGCAGCCATCTATTCACTTGTATATGATTACATGTACGAGAATTTCGTCTATAAGCTGTTCTATTATATTGGAAGACTCGATTATGAGCCAATGACAGTAGAGAGAGGTATTATATGGATACTTCTCTCTAGCCTCCCTTTAGCTGAATACAAAGGAATAAATAAAATATCATCATTCTTTAGTTTATTTCTTTACTTATTTGTATATATACCATTTATACATGCCATTATGGTATTATATAATATAAGTGATATGCAAACTTATTCATATAGCCTAGTTATGTTTATCTTTATGATTCTTTATTTCAAAATAGGCAATGAATGGACACCAATTAAAAACATCTTAGTGAAGCCTCAACTTCCTTTTAAGTTCATAGAGTTCATAACTGTAATGCTCACTATAGCATTTGTTGCAATTGCGCACGACCATATGCATTTTGTCAACATTTTTACAGAATCTTCTCAACTATATGAATTAAGAAGCGAAAATTCAGAAGCAGAATCACTTGGTGGAATTGGCTACCTTCAAGGATGGCTTTTTGGAGCCTTTTATCCATTTGTATTAGTTCATTACTTAGACCAAAAAAAATGGATAAAAGTATCAATGGCTCTCTTTGGATATATCGTATTATTTATGGTTGATATGCAAAAAATGACTTTTTTAATGCCATTTGCATTGATAGTACTCTATCAAATTACACGACTCAATGAAAAGAAAGTTAGCTTCTATTTACATTCATATATCATGATTGCAATCATTTGTTTTTCATGTATTGTTTACGTATTACAAGATAGTGAGCTAATATTTACTATCGCAGCTATATTATTATTAAGAACTGTATGCGTAGCTGGTTGGCTAACACAACTTTACGTGCATTTTTTCAACGAAAATCCATATACATACTATTCACATATCAATGTGGTAAACTTCGTCACGCAGAATTATCCATACTCCGCACCTCTAGGCAAAGCGGTAGCTTATGGTTCTCAAAATGCGAACGCTAATTTCTTTCTCACAGACGGCATCGCTGCAGGTGGTCTTCAGGGAATATGTATTATTGGTATTTTCTTTTTAGCTCTGCTTATCATCATCAATTCGATTACAGCAAGATACAAGAAGACTGACATGTTTGTATTGTTTATGCCAACTATAGCATTCTTCTTAAATACATCGATATTTACAACAATGTTATCAAATGGATTATTACCATTAATATTGATTGTTGCATGTACAAATCTAAAATATAACAATAAATAGATATAATGGATATGAAACAGAATCCCAAAATATGTATGATTACCAATATTGGACCTCACTACAGATATCCTATATTTGAGAAAATTTCAAAAGAATTAGGCTGTGACTTTTATCTAGGTGACAAAGTATATTTGCCTATTAAGACATTTAACTATAAAGATTTGTCTGGATATAAAGCTACCCTGACGAATCATTTTTTTGGCAAATTTTATTGGCAATCGAATTCCATCAAATTATTATTCAAGAAATACAATACATATATTCTTGATGGAGAGCCATATTGCTTGTCTTCATGGGTAATATTAGCTATTAGCAAATTACTTAGCAAGCATACTATTGCATGGACTCATGGATGGTATGGTAGAGAAAGTAGATTAAAGAAAATTTTGAAAATAGTTTTCTTTAACTTACATACAAAGCTATTAGTATATAATGAATATTCGATACGCTTGATGGAACAAGAAGCTGGCATATCTCCACAAAAAATGTATTGTATAGCCAACTCCATGGACTCAGACTTAGAAATGAAAGTAAGAACCAAGCTCAAGGATACAGATATATATCATAATCACTTTAACAATAATTATCCAACAATTATCTATTGTGGTAGAATACAAAAATGGAAAAAGCTGGATATGATTTTAGACTGTATGGAAAGTTTAAATCAAGAAGGCAACCCCATTAATGTTGTTTTTGTTGGAAAAGATGTTGATAATGTTGGGTTAGACATCATTGCAAAACGTAAAAGACTCGATAAACAAGTTTGGTTATATGGACCATGCTATGACGACATGTTACTAGGAGAATTATTCTATAATGCATATGCCTGCGTTTCTCCCGGCAATGTTGGATTAACAGCAATCCATGCCTTATCTTTCGGTTGTCCAATCATAACACATAATAATTTTGCATACCAAAATCCTGAGTTCGAAGCAATCATTCCTGGAATTACTGGAGATTTCTTCGAAATGGACAATGCTAAAGATTTGAAAAACAAAATTGAAATGTGGACACAAAAAGATGTAATTTCACGTAATAAAACGAGAATTGAAGCGTTTAAAGAGATAGACAGAAAATGGAACATAAATTATCAAATTAAAATAATTAAAGAGGCAGTTAATGATAAATAATAATTTCTATTTAAGTTTTAGAACTTGGATACGTAATCGTATTTTAGATTTACTGGGAAGTTTCTCAGTACCTCAACCTGGTATACATATTTTAAATGGTCATCGTATACAAGAAGAACTGGAACCAGACACATTTAGAATTCTTCTAGAAGAAATGGCTAAATATGTATCTTTCGTAAAAGTTGAAGATGCAGTACAAATGATAATCAATAAAGAAATGCCAACAAAACCAATCGTGGCATTTACATTTGATGATGGTTTTATGGATTGTTACAATATTTTTGCACCAGTTCTAGAGGAATTTGGTGTAAACGCATTGTTTTTCATCAATCCGAACTATGTAGATGGAGATGATAAATACATTACTCATTTTGACAATAAGGTGGTAATGACACCTAACAAAATGCCTATGAGATGGTCTCATCTTGAGGAATTAGCGAAGAGAGGACATATTATAGGTGCTCATACAATGGATCATTATATGGTCAATAGCACAAACGAGACAATTCTTAAGTACCAAATAGAAACCTGCAAAGGCATTATTGAAAATAAGCTAGGTAAACCTTGTGCATACTTTGCCTTTCCATATGGTAAGTTAACACAGGCTAATGAGATTTCAATTAATATAGCAGCCAACAAATATAAATTTGTCTTTTCTCAATCAGATTATAAGAACTACTTCTCATTTGATGGGAAAGTAATAAACAGAAGGCATTTTGAACCATTTTGGCCGAAAAAACATGTCTTTTATTTTTTAAGTTGCAATAAAAAATATTAAAATGACCAAGCTACTACAAATTAATATTACTGCAAATTGGGGGTCTCATGGAAAGATTGCTGAAGGCATAGGCAAACTTGCAATTTCAAAAGGCTGGGATAGCTACATTGCTTATGGCAGATGGAGCAATCCTAGTACATCTGTTCTATATCATATAGGTAGTATGATTGATGAAAGAATACATGGCGTTTTTTCACGAATCTTCGACAATCATGGTTTAATGTCAAAACATGCAACAAAGAATCTTATCAAATTTATAGAGGAGATTGACCCAGACATAATCCATCTCCACAATATACATGGATATTATTTAAACTATCCCATGTTGATGAACTATTTAGCTAGAAGCAACAAAATTGTTGTTTGGACCCTACATGATTGTTGGCCGTATACCGGTCATTGCGCACATTATATGTATGTAAAATGTAACAAATGGCAAAAGCATTGTCATAATTGTATACAAAAAAATGCATATCCATGCTCACTACTTTATGATCATTCTAGCAGAAATTATTCGCTCAAGAAGAAGTATTTTCTTTTAATTCCAAAGCTTACCATCGTTCCTGTTAGCAAATGGCTGGAAAATGAATTACAAAAATCATTTTTAAGTTCAATTCCATGCCATCAAATATATAACGGAATCAATCTAGATGTTTTCAAGCCTTCCTTTAATATTAACATCCGAAAACAATTTGAAATTTCAGAAAGCACTAAGATAATTCTCGGTATTGCCTCAAATTGGTATAGGAAAGGTCTGGAAGATTTCATAAAACTGGCAGGTATGGTATCTAGCGAATACAAAATCATATTGGTGGGAATAAACAAAAATGACAAGAAACTTATTCCTGCAAACATCATTACAATTACACGCACTGAAAACATCGATGAACTAAGAAATATATACACTCAAGCAAACGTGTATTTTAATCCTACACAAGAGGATAATTTTCCAACGACTAATATAGAATCACTTGCCTGCGGTACACCTGTCGTTACTTATAATACAGGTGGAAGTCCAGAGGCAATCGATTCCAAGACGGGATTTGTAATAATAGATAATAACCTCTTAAAAGCAAAAGAATGTATTGAGCAAATTTGTTGTTCTGAAAGTTCTGATAATTTTTCAGTTGCTTGCAGAGAACGAGCCATAAAACTATATAATATGTCAGCTAGATTCGAAGAGTACTTTAACTTGTACGAACGTTTATTGAAAAAAGACAAATAAAAACAAGCTTGTTAAGTCAAGTCTCTATAACTTGACTTAACAAGCTTATACCAGCCTTCCACGTAAGAGCAATACTTTCAATTTGTGGTATTAATTCCAAACCTATAACCTCCTCTAAATGAGACAACCGAATCCTTAGGAACCAGAACACCATCACGTTTCGATATAAGATTAAAATATGACTTATTTGCAGACTCAGAAGAGGCATTATACGAATCATCATTAAAATTACAAGTACCTAGGCCATATTTTAAATCCATAAACACATCAAAGTAATACTTTGAATTAAATTGCCTTATTGCATATACATTTTTATCAGCACGAACAACTTGAGCTTTATTATAGGCATTATTATCTTTTTCTGATCCTAAAAATTGTATCATGTCAAAATCATTATAAAAACAAAGCCCATTTACCTGATATAGTAAAACATCTTCAAGCGGAATAAGATTTATATCTATATTATAGTCTCCTCCACTGCAAGTAAGGATAATGACTTGTTTCATTATATATCGTCCTGTACCATCTATTTTTTCGGTATTTGAGCCTTGAATCAAATTTTCAACAATAACTTTCACACTATCTGCATAAACTGAGGTATTTGGGAGTAGCTCTACTCCATCAGCATATACTTTCTTAGAAATCTCATACATTGTAGGTGAAAAATTCCCAGACGTTTCACTATTATAACCATGAAATCCACCCGTAAACTTATCAGAAGTATCGAAATCTCCGTTTACATTATGAGTTGCACACAGCCTCATCGCAACTATATAATCTGTATCATGCCCTGCTAGATATTGACAAGAATCACCATAAAAAGAAATTTGCTCATTTCCACCAGTCAACAAATACAAAGATTTAAAGTCAAAGTTTTGGTTTATAGTATTTGACTTGTTACCGAAACACATACCATAATCATGCATATCAGATAAATGCTGATTAATGAAGATATCAGCACATGGATGTACATTTGGCAGAAATTCATTAGATGATACAATATATGAAATTAAAATCCGCTTAGAATGTACAGGTGGACGATTTTCATCTGTAAAATCTGTAGTTCCACGACATCCTAATAAGCTAAAAGTAACTATTAGCAGACAAACTATATATATATATGTTATTCTCATCTCAGATTACCAATTTTATACAACATTATATCAATCCACAAATTCACCAAATTATATTTTATATTCGAATATCTTATACAAATACTTCAAGCAGATAAGCAAGGAGTTTGTATAAACCCCATTGTCCCGACAAGCCTTTACGTCTTCCCTGATAAGAGTAAGGCGGCTTCTCACATTACTGTTGCTGGCACCACCAGTACGCATAGTGACAAAGTCTTTGGCTATGTACTTAGCCGTAATCTTCTGCTTCTTGAAAAGGCGTACCATCATCTCGTAATCGGCACCTATCTTATAGTCTAAGCGATAGAGACCTGATTTGGCAAAAACTTCTCTTCGGCAATAGAAGGATGGGTGGGCTGGCATAAAACCAAACCTCAGCCAAAATGGGCTGAACATTTTAGATGAATAATATCTCACACATTTGCCTAAATCAGCATCATGAACAAAATGAATATCACCATAAACAGCATCTACAGAATGAGTCACGAAATTATCAGCTACTGTCTGCAATACATTTTCATCCGTATAGAAATCATCAGAATTCAAGATTCCAATTATATCTCCAGCAGACATTTTTATACCTTTATTCATGGCATCATAAATACCTTTATCTTTTTCAGATACCCATTTCAATCTACCAGAGAATTCTGATTCATAACTTTTCACTATATCAATGGTTTCATCTGTTGATCCTCCATCAATAATGAGATATTCAAAATCTTTATTTGTTTGACGTAATACAGACTGTATCGTATCATTTATTGTATTGGCACTATTATATGTTGCAGTTATTATCGAAATCATTATTAAATGTATTAATTAATATTCCATTTGTTTATATTATATATAACTAACTTTTCAACATATTATTGCTTTAAATGATATTTTAAAACTACATTTCTCAAGAATTATCCCCAAAAGGTTTATACAACAGAAAAGCACATGCTTACTTCACCATTTCATTCACAGTTTCCTCCAATCTATCAGCCCCCTACTCTCTCTGTCAAACTCAAGAGCAAGTGAGATAACAGGTTTGGAAGATGCAGCATAGGCATCAGCATAATGACGAGAAACGATTTGATGTGAGGCTGAAACAACGCCGCCATTATCTGACATCTTAAGTTCCAAAATGTAGATATTTTCTGAAGTTTCAACTGCCAAATCTATTCTACCTGCAGACATCTGCTGCTCCTCTGAGACCTTAAAGCCACAGAGATAGAAAATGTTCTTCAGAATAAAACGTAAATGCTCCTCAAAAACAAAGATTTCTTTCTTTTGAGTGCTATAAGGAGTACCAGCTACCAACTGCTTAAGACAAAGCATACTCCTATCGATATTAGCAGCTAGCATCGAAATCTTTAATTCTTGAATAGCATTGCTTACTTGCGAAGACTCCTTATGCAAGATTATCGGAAGAATCATACCAAACATCGCATTTCGGACTTCTCGGTTAGGATAACCTAACATATAACTGCTACCTACTACCTTTTTGATTGTAAGATAACCGGACTGATAAAGGAAGAGTTTTGGATCATTCATATTGACATCACTCATTTCCAAATAGTCAGAATCAATCAAACAATTGTCCAGCTCAGGAATCTCGTTGATGAATTTACGCAAGACCTTGAGCAACATTTCGTTGGAACCAGAAGCTATCCAATAAGAATTTAGGCGCAGATTAGCCAAGGCATTACATACACTAAAAGGATTGTAAACACCGACGAGACTACGAGAGAAATGATAGCCATCATAGATAGAACTCATTGTATCCATAAGGGCACTCTTCGTGATAGCATAGTTATCTGCCAATTCAGATAGCTGTTCTGAAAAATAGAACTGAATTTCATCTTTAGTCAAACCACATATTGTTGCATACTCATTCCTAAAACTGACATTAGTTAATGTATTAAGCATACTAAACAAACTTATCTGAGTAAACTTAGTAATGCCAGTAATAAAGACGCACTTGATGCAGTAACCATAGTCTTTTAACCCTGTAAAGAAGTTACGATATATCTCACGGCATGCATCATGATGATTGGTTTCATAGGTATGCTGCAAAGGAACATCATACTCATCTACTATAATGGCTATCTGTACTCCCGCCTGTTCGTATGCTCTCTGAATGATACCATTTAAACGATTACCTAAAGACTGCTCATCTGGATTTCTGCCATATATCTTCTCGTATGAAGACAATACATTGTTCAAATATTCTGTAAGCGTCTGTGCAGAAGAACCACCCAAACTCATACTGAAATAGATTACAGGACGTTTTACCCACTCCGATTCAAGTTCCATCATTTTGAGACCTTCAAAGAGTTCCTTCCTACCCTCAAAATAACACTTAAGGGTAGAGCACAAAAGAGACTTACCGAAACGGCGTGGACGGCTCAAGTAATTGTATTTAGTACCATTAGCCAGTTTCCAAACCATATCAGTCTTATCAGCATAGATATAATAATCTCTACGCATCTCTTCAAAATCCTGTATGCCTAAAGGCAATTTTCTATTCAGTTGCGTCATATTGTCTCATTTTTCTGCAAATATACTCCTTTTATATGAAACAGCCAAACATTTTTTATGTTTTATACAATATTCACGCACCTTTTCAGTTTATATAATAAAATGAAGATATAAATATGTTTACAGAAATATTACCAATCATAGGAGCATTCATACTGAGCATGACATGTGGTATGTTTTTCATTCCAACGGTGCTGAAATTTTGTAAGAAGAAAAAGTTGTATGATATTCCAACCCTAAGAAAAGTGCATAGCGCACCCATACCACGATTGGGTGGCATTGCATTCATACCAAGCATGATGATTTCAGCTGTGGCAGTATTGCTTATCATAGCTACAAATAATATTCAAGACAAAATCTCGCTCAGTATGTGGAGCGTAGGTTTTATCTTGAGTCTGTCGATTATCTACTCTGTAGGAATCATTGACGATTTAATCGGTCTTAATGCTAAAGTGAAATTTGCCGCTCAAATTCTCGCTGCCAGCATCATGCCTATATGTGGGCTCCAGATTAATGACCTCTATGGTTTGTTTGGTATTTACGAGATACCTTCGAGTATTGGTATTCCTCTCACAATCTTTACATTTGTATTCATAGATAATGCACTCAATCTGATAGATGGCATTGATGGATTGGCAACAAGTCTCTCCATCATTGCTCTGCTTGGTTTCTTCTATTGTTTCATACCATACAACCTGATTGCTTATGAAGTAATGATTGCAGGTTTGGTTGGCGTACTGACAGTATACCTATATTATAATATGTGGGGGAAAGTAGAAAAAGGAACCAAGATATTCATGGGTGATTCGGGCAGCTTAACGTTGGGATTCTTCTTGGCATTCCTATTTGTCAAAGCAATTGCCGTAAATCCCAATATTATGCCAATGTCTCCAAAACGCGTACTGATTGCATACAGTTTGCTCATCATACCTACTTTTGATGTCGTACGAGTAGTGTTACATCGCATCAGAAACAGGAAACCAATCTTTGATGCAGACAAAAGCCACATACATCACAAGATACTGGCTATGGGATATAACCAACACTATACGTTATTCTTTATCATCCTACTAACCCTAACTTTCGTTGGCACCAACGTAATACTTGGCAATATGAATGTAGGATTAACAGGTATCCTACTTATCGATATAGCCCTCTATACGATGCTACACATCGGTATCAATCAAAAAATCAAACTAAAGAAAAAAGTAGAGAAATGACCATACAAAACAAAACAGAAATCAAGAATAGAAACAACAGAATGGAGCGTTTCGTAAAACGTTCCACAGACATTCTTGTTTCTGTACCTTGTCTCGTTCTATCTTCTCCCCTATTTGTCATTATCTCCCTAGCTATCAAATGGGAAGACGGATTACCAATCATCTACAAGCAAGAACGTATAGGTTTGCACGGGAAACCTTTCAACATCTATAAGTTCAGATCTATGAAGGCTGATGCAGAAAAAGATGGTCCAAATCTACTAGAGATTGAAGGCGACACTCGACTCACACGTGTAGGAAAATTCATAAGAACACACCATTTAGATGAACTTCCACAGTTATGGAATATTCTAAAGGGAGACATGTCGTTGGTCGGTCCCCGCCCGGAACGGAAATACTACATCGACCAAATCATCAAGCATGACCCTCGATATACTTATCTGTATCAGATCCGACCGGGTGCTACTTCTTATGCCACCCTGTATAACGGATATACGGATACAATGCCGAAGATGTTGAGAAGACTAAGTCTTGACCTCTTCTACCTGGAGCACAGATCCTGGTGGTTTGATGCCAAGATTCTATTCAAAACTATGATGAACATCATGTTTGGCAAAATATTTTAGACATCGAACGCTGTGAAAGGGAAAAAGACGGTTTCGTGACAGTTTTTCTATTTCACAGCTTTTTATTTGGCATTATTTACAAAAAAATCTGTTTTCTCGTACAAATAGAAAAGACTCCGCAAAGGTATTTAAAACTTTTTTTTAAGTAGATGGTAAATTTGTTGCCATTTTATTTTTTTATTTCATTTTTTTTTAGTACCTTTGCAAACGTTATCCTGAATACAATCTTTTTACCTTAAAGAAAACTAATACCTATTGAATGTAGAGCAGTTGTCTGAGAAGATAGCTGCTCTTGTCTTTTTTATACCTCCCCATATAATAAATACCGCAAAACATCCGTTTTTATTTATAGAAACAAGTCTTATCACTTGTATAAATCATCACAGAAGAAACAATGGAAACAGAAGTAAAGAAGATTCCTTATCTCGACCTGAAGGCTATTAATGAGCCATACGAGAAGGAGATAAAGGATGCTATCAATAAGGTGGTCAACAGCGGATGGTATCTGCAAGGTGAAGCCGTAAAGAAGTTTGAGAAATCGTATGCACAGTTTATCGGTACTGAATACTGCATCAGCTGCGCTAACGGGACGGATGCGCTCAAACTGATGCTGATGGGCGAACTGGCTATCGGAAATCTGCAGAAAGGGGATGAGGTGATCGTGCCTGCCAACACTTATTTCGCTACCGTACTTGCCATCAGCAGCGTTGGACTGACTCCTGTATTGGTGGATGCCAATATCGATACATTACAGATAGATGACCGGCTGATAGAAGACCGAATCACACCGAAGACCAAAGCCATCATGATTGTTCATCTCTATGGCAAACTGGCGTGGACTCCGAAGATTGCTGAAATCTGCAAGAAGCATCATCTCTTGCTTTTCGAAGACAATGCGCAGGGATTCGGATGCTCCACTACTCTATCTGATTCTTCTGAAAAACTATCGAAAAGAAGATATACCGGAAATCTTTCGGATGCTGCAGCTCACAGTTTCTATCCTAGCAAGAATCTGGGAGCATTGGGAGATGCCGGAGCGGTAACTACCAACAACAGGGAGTTGGCGGAAGCCATCATGTCACTACACGAATATGGAAAGATAGAAGACGGCATCTTCAGATACCAGGGCGTCAACTCGCGCATGGATGAGATTCAGGCTGCGGTACTGAATGTGAAACTGCAATATCCTGAGAACGAACAGAAAGCGAGATACAGACAGGTACAGCTATACCTGGAGCATCTGGATGACAGCATCAAGGACAGATGCATCGCTGCGAAACTCATCTCTCCTGCTCATGAAAATGTTTTCCACGTCTTCCCTTTCCTTACCCGAAAACGAGACCAACTGAAAGCTTTCCTGGCAGAGAATGGGGTCGGCACAAAGATTCATTACTTCCGCCCACCCTATCTGCAGCCATGCTATCCGGAAATGAATCATCTGGAATTTCCGATAGCTAAGAGAATAGCTGATGAAGAACTGAGTCTGCCTTGCAACTCATCGCTCAACGATGAAGATATCATCAGAGTAAGCAAACTCATCAACCAGTTCTTGGCTTAAAGGTACTGCACCTTGGCACCGATAGAGAGGCCGAAGACATCCCAGAAACCGGCATTGCCATTACGGTAGAAACGCATAAAGTAGATATCCGTTGTACCTAACTCATAGAAGAACGTGATGCTCTTGATACGCTTACGTTTATTATGAGGTATATCATACTTAAACCGTTCACCCAAGGCGATATTAGGACGGATTCGGGTAGAGAACGGATAGTAGCCGCTTTCATACTTGGTAGGCTGCTTCGTCCAGAAATCATGCCCGAATACCGTATTGAAATACAAGCTGCATTCCAGCGGTTCAAACCACCAACCCTTACCGATGTCACGACGCCAAGGAATGAAATTCTCCTTGAGCGTCATGGTAAACTTCTCATCGTCAGAACTGAACTTCGGGATATAGCCAAACAGGAGCTGCGTTTCCCATTGGCGACGCTTGCCATATTCCCATCCGATACCCAGCGAAATGATACCCATATTGCCACAGGTCTGAATGATACCACTAGTAGGAATCAGCAGATCCCAGTGCTTGCGATAGCGCATCACGCGGCGGTCATATCGGGTCAGTTTGCCATCCGCCAACACCAGAGTATCATGAACGATACTGTCCTTCAGCTCCAACTCTTCGCTTTTCCCGGTAACCTCATCGGCAGCATGAGCCTGTACAGAACCTGCAGCGAGTAAGAGTCCCAGAATGAATATATGCTTAAAACTCAATAATTTCATAACGATAACCTTTTGGAGTAATGGTGAATATATAGTATTGATGCTTAGCGGCATTAGCTACCTGATAATAGATGATGCCATCGCCATAAATATCTTCTTGCTTGGTATGATGCCCATGACCGTAAAGACAGAACATCAAACCCGGGAACTGATGGGTATAATAATTGAAGACCTTAGCCACATTATTATTAAACTGTTCCGAATAAGGAGCGGCATGCATGCAGATAACGGTACGCGAGAAGTCATCTGCATCTGCCTTAACCTGCGCTTCCATGAAATCGAAATTAGGAACAGGACGGGAATAGTCAAACTCAATAGCATTGGTATTGAGGCAGACAAACTTTACCCTTCCGGCGATGAAACTGAAATCCGGGTCGCCGAAGATTTTCTGATAAGCCTGGTTACCTGTTCCCAAACAGTCATGATTACCCAGCAGAGCCACGAAAGGTATCTTCAACTTCTGAAGATGGTCACGGGTCCACTGAAACTCACGGGTAGCACCAAAGTCAGTAAGGTCGCCACAATGAATCACGAAATCAAGGGAATCACTGCGGCGATTGATATCATTGACCTCACTCTTCAAATCGTCCAACCACTGGTGAGAATCGCTGATCATAGCAAAACGGATTGTATCTTTCGATTTGACTGCAGCCTCAATCTTCTGAATATTGGTAACATTCAGATTTCTATCGCCGTCGATTTGCACATCATACGGATGAACATCGAAGACGGTATCGCAGGATGCCACCATACAGAGACAACAGGCAGCCAGGATATAGGAAATAATTTTATGCATTCTTGTCTTATTATCTTTAAAAACTCTTTTTTATAACTCTTAAATACTACTTTTTCTTCTTTTTTAACCGTGCATAGAAACCTTGCAACCTGCCTGGCTGACAACCGGCATCGAGCAGTTTCTTCAAATCTCGATAGGCTTCGTCTTTTCTTCCAAGCTGAATCAGGATGTCTACATGATTAAAAGCAAAATCCTCGTTACCGGCATCCAGTTCCATCGCCTTGGCGTAATCAAACTCTGCCAGTTCAAGCATTCCCCTCTCCTTCTCCATGCCACCTCGTGCAGCATAAGCCATCGCACTGTCAGGGTATTGCTCTATCAGACTGTTAATGCCATCGTAAGCCTCGGTATAATGCTTATCTTTCTCATTGAGCAAAGCCAGACCGAGTTGTGCCTGGAAGTTGCCAGGAACAAGTACCAGAAGATTCTGATAATCGAGACGCGCAAAGTTATAACGGAGCAACTTCTCATTGACAAAGGCACGATAGAACAAACCGGCGATATTGGTATTGTTCAGAAAGAGTACCTTATCAAGATCATCCTTGGCATATTGCCACTGCTCCAACTGGATGTTCCATGCAGCCTTTTTCAGTCGCAGATCGATACTGTCAGGATGATATGCAAGCACTTCTGTAGCCTTGGAGAGTGAATCGCGCAAGGCTTTATTCTGAACAGCACGTGCCTTGTCGGCATCTACGTTCTGAGCAGATACAGATAAAGAAACCATCGATGCCAATAATAATGTATAAAAACTTTTCATGGTGCAAAGTTAAGAAGACTTTCGCAAACTGCCAAATAAAAAACTATAAAACTTATTTGAGTTTACAAAAAGAACTAAAATTCAGAAAGACAGGGCAATAAACAAGAAAAGCCTTAAGAGAAAGAAACACTCCTCTTAAGGCTTTTATCAATAAAGCGCCTGGATAGACAAATTCATCCAGCGCCGAAAATTCCATTTACAGATTAAGCATTCTTAATCCAGTTAACGATCCATGCGCCAACCTCAGTTGTGCCATACTGAGCACCACCCTCAACCTGAATTTCAGGTGTGCGGACATTGGCATCGAGAGAAGCATCTACTGCCTTGCGGATTAAGGCGCCCTCCTCGTTCAAACCGAAGTGCTCCAACAACATAGCTGCAGAAAGGATCTGTGCTACAGGGTTAGCCAGGTTCTTGCCAGCTGCCTGTGGCCATGAACCATGAACAGGCTCGAACAATGGTGTGTGTTCACCGAGAGAGCTAGATGGCTGCAAGCCCATAGAACCGGTGATGCAAGAGGTCTCATCGGTCAGGATATCGCCGAAGGTATTCTCTGTAACGATAACATCGAAGAATGTAGGCTCTGTCAACACGCGCATAGAAGCGTTGTCGATGAACATATAATCGGTGTTTACCTCAGGATACTGTGGCTCCATCTCCTTGGCAATCTGACGCCAGAGACGAGAAGATGCCAAAACGTTTGCCTTATCTACTACTGTGAGGTGCTTGTTGCGCTTCATGGCAAACTCGAAAGCTACCTTCAGGATGCGCTCAATCTCAGGACGGGTATAGATATCTGTATCGTATGCCTTATCGTTATCCTGATACTTCTCACCGAAGTACATACCACCAGTCAACTCGCGGATAACTACGAAGTCAGCACCCTTCAGGAGTTCATCCTTCAATGGTGACTTGTGGAGCAGGCAATCGAATGTGGCTACTGGGCGAACATTGGCGAAGAGGCCCAACTTCTTACGCATAGCGAGCAAGCCCTGCTCAGGACGAACCTTGGCTGTAGGGTTGTTGTCGAAACGTGGGTCGCCAACGGCTGCGAAGAGTACAGCATCAGCATCCATACAAGTCTTGAAGGTCTCCTCTGGGAATGGATCACCTACCTCGTCGATAGCGTGAGCGCCGCAGATAGCCTCGTTGTAAGTAAACTCGTGGTTGAACTTCTCTGCAATGGCCTGCATAACTGCTACGCCCTGCTTCATAATCTCTGGTCCGATACCATCACCGGCGAGAACTGCAATGTTTAATTTCATCTTATTTGATTTTTTAATTATTTTATTGTTTATAACCTTCGGAGATAATTCTGTAATCTTCGGAGATATTTTCATAATCTTCGGAAATAATTTCGTAATCTTCGGAGATATTATTCCATATCCAGATTTCGAGGCGAAACAGCCTGTTCATCGCTCTTATCTGCCTCGTACATATTAATCATCTTCAGCGTTGCCTTGATAGCTGCTTCTGTCTGGTCAGCATCCAAGCCTCGGGTGCGCCAGATACGGTCGCCTTCACGCCAGGTAATAACGGTCTGAACGAGGGCATCGGTACGACCACCAGGAGGAATGGTTACCTGATAGTTGTCGAGCTTAGGGAAGGTCTTGCCGAGCTTCACCTTGTAAATATTGCGGAGGGCTTTCACGAAAGCATCATACTGACCATCACCAGAGCTCTGGTCTTCATACTCCTTGCCATCGATTTCTACCTTTACACTGGCTATAGGCTTCAAACCGTATGAGGTTGATACCATATAACTTACCAGTTTCACCTTATCCTCTGGAGCTCCATGCTTCAATACATCACTCACGATGTATGGCAGGTCGTCCTGGGTTACCAGTTCCTTGCGGTCGCCGAGTTCGGTGATTCGCTTGGTCACCGCCTTGGTCTGCTCAGGCGTCAGTTCCAATCCCAGTTCATTGAGGTTCTGCACGATATTCGCCTTGCCAGAGTTCTTACCCAACGCATACTCACGATGTCTGCCGAAACGCTCAGGTACCAGGTCGTTGCAATAAAGCTTGTCCTTGTTGTCACCATCGGCATGCACACCAGCTACCTGGGTAAAGACGTTGTCTCCTACTACCGGAGTATTCGGAGCCACGGCAATGCCACTATATCCTTCAACCAATCGGGAAATATCGTTCAATCGGTCTTCCTTGATATTCGTCTTTGCTTCGAACATATCCTTCAGAATCACCTGAACACTCGCCAATGGTGCGTTACCACAGCGCTCGCCCAAACCATTCACGGTAACATGGAGACCCTTGGCACCGCTCAATACGGCAGCCAGAGAGTTGCTCACCGCCAAATCGTAGTCGTTGTGGGCATGGAAGTCGAAGTGAGAATTCGGATAACGGCGAACCATCTGTCGCATGTACTCTACACACTGCAACGGATTCAGAATGCCCAGGGTATCAGGAAGCAGAAAGCGCTTAATAGGCAACTTCACCAGCTCGTCCATCATCATGAAGAGATAGTCACGGCTGTCACGCATGCCACTCGACCAATCCTCCAAGTAGAGATTTACGGTGAAATTCTTGCTCAGAGCATAGTCAATAGTCTGCTTGATATGAGCGAGATGCTCTTCAGGCGACATCTTGAGCTGCTGGGTACAGTGCTTGTAGCTACCCTTCGCCAAGAGGTTGATGACATGACCGCCGCATTCAGCAATCCAGTCCACACTCTTGTTGTTATCCACGAATCCCAATACCTCAACGGAATCCAGTTTACCTATGGTCTTGGCATAACGGCAAATTCGAGCGACAGCATCCTTTTCGCCTTCCGACACACGCGCTGAAGCCACCTCAATGCGATCTACATTGATGTCGTGCAACAGCATTCTTGCTATCATCAACTTCTCGTGAGGAAGGAAACTGACACCATTGGTCTGCTCGCCGTCGCGCAGCGTGCAGTCCATGATCTCAATCTCCTTGATGCGGGAATTATCTCTCTTTGCGTTAACGTTCATAATTACTTGTTTTTAGCTTCCCAAGCCTCAACCTTGTCGCGGTTCTGAACGAGGAAGTCTACATCGTCCAAACCATTCTCCAAACAGTGTTTCTTGTAGCCGTTGATTTCAAAGTGCTCGCTCTTGCCGGTAGCAAGATTGGTCACGGTCTGGTTAGGAAGATCTACCTTCACCTCTGTCTTGTGATCCTTGTCGATGCTCTCGAAGAGTTCTTTCAGGAATTCCTCGCTTACTACTACTGGCAATACGAGGTTGTTCAACTCGTTGTTCTTGTGGATATCAGCGAAGAAAGAGCTGATGACTACACGGAAGCCTGCACCTGCGATAGCCCAGGCAGCGTGCTCACGGGAAGAACCTGAACCGAAGTTCTTGCCAGCTACGAGGATGACACCACTGTAAGATGGGTCGTTCATCACGAAGTCTGGCTTTGGAGTTCCGTCGGCATTGTAGCGCCAGTCGCGGAAGAGGTTGTCGCCCATGCCCTCTTTATCGATGGCCTTGAGGAAACGGGCTGGGATGATCTGGTCTGTATCTACATTCTCCAAAGGAAGAGGAATGCAGCTTGATGTAATTACATTGAATTTCTGTTTCATAACTGTACTTATCAATTGTACACTATTAATTGTACATTATTAATTAAAAATTACATAAACTCTCTTGGGTCGGTAATCTTACCAGTAATAGCGGCAGCAGCTGCTACGTATGGACTGGCAAGGATGGTGCGGGAACCTGGTCCCTGACGCCCCTCGAAGTTACGGTTGGATGTACTTACAGAGTACTTGCCTGCAGGAATCTTATCATCGTTCATTGCCAGGCAAGCAGAGCATCCAGGCTGACGGATTTCGAAGCCGGCAGCCTCTACAATCTTATCAATTCCCTCTTCACGTATTTGTTTATCAACCAACCATGAACCTGGTACAAGCCAAGCAGTTACGCCATCTGCTTTCTTCTTTCCTTTAACAAGAGAAGCGAAAGCACGGAAGTCTTCAATACGACCATTGGTACATGCGCCCAAGAATACATAATCGATAGGATGCCCCTCGAGTTTCTCGCCTGGTTGGAAGCCCATGTAGTTGAGGCTCTTCTTGAAACCAGCCTGCTCTTCCTCTGGAATCTCATCGAGAGTTGGGATATTCTCTGTAATGCCGATACCCATACCAGGGTTGGTACCATAAGTGATACGTGGTTCGATATCCTTTGCCTCGAAAGTCAACTCTTTGTCGAAGACTGCATCATCGCCACTCTTCAAGGTCTTCCAGTAAGCCACAGCCTTGTCCCACTCTTCACCCTTAGGTGCATATTCACGACCCTTGATGTACTCGAATGTTGTCTCATCAGGAGCTACGAAGCCACCACGGGCACCCATCTCGATAGAGAGGTTACAGAGGGTAAGACGACCTTCCATAGACATATCCTTCACTACATCGCCACTGTACTCAACGAAGTAACCGGTAGCACCTGAAGTTGTGAGCTGGCTCATGAGATAGAGGGCAACGTCCTTGGCTGTAACACCATTGCCGAGCTTACCGTTGATGCTGATACGCATAGACTTTGGCTTGCTCTGGAGAATACATTGTGAAGCCATCACCATCTCGACCTCAGAAGTACCGATACCGAAAGCTACGGCACCCATGGCACCATGAGTAGAAGTATGAGAGTCACCGCAAACGATGGTCATACCAGGAAGAGAAAGACCCTTCTCAGGACCTACTACGTGGATGATACCATTATCCTTTGTGTTCATGGCAAAGTGAGTAACACCGAAATCAGCGGTATTCTTTGCCAAGGTATCTACCTGCTTCTTTGAGATAGGATCCTCAATTGGTTTATCCTGATCGTGAGTAGGAGTATTGTGGTCAGGCATACAGAAAATCTGGTCTGGACGGAACATCTTGAGTCCGCGTGCTCGCATACCAGCGAATGCCTGAGGTGATGTTACTTCGTGACAGTAGAGACGGTCGATGTAAAGCTGTGTAGGACCGTCCGGAACAATCTGGACAACGTGCTTGTCCCAAATCTTGTCGAATAATGTATTCATAATATCTCTTGTTATATATATGTTTATCTAATCTTAAACTTGTTAATACAATCAATGTAAGCCTCAACAGAAGCTGTAACGATGTCGGTATCTGCACCGAAGCCATAATATACATGACCATCGTATTCCACCTGCATGTGAACCTTGCCCACATCATCAGAGCCCTTATCGATAGCCTGGATGGTGAACTCCTTGAGGTTCATTTCCTTGGTGATGACCTTCTTGAGAGCATTGATAGCAGCATCTACCGGACCGTTACCAGATGATGCAGCCTCAAACTTCTGACCTGCAATATCAAGACCGATACTTGCAACGCTCTTCACGCCCTTACCTGTAGTAACCTGCAACCAGTCGAGCTGAACACCATGCTTATCAGCAGAATCAGCACCGGCAAGCATCAAAACATCCTCATCGGTAACTTCCTTCTTCTTATCAGCCAGTTGGAGGAACTTCTTGTAAATCTTGTCGAGTTTCTCCTCATCATTAATCTCTACACCATTGACATGGAGACGGTACTTCAATGCAGCACGACCAGAACGGGCTGTCAATACGATAGCATTGTCATCCAATCCCACATCCTTAGGATCAATGATTTCGTAAGTCTGAACATTCTTCAAGACACCATCCTGATGGATACCGGAAGAATGAGCAAATGCATTGCGACCCACGATAGCCTTGTTTGGCTGAACAGGCATATTCATCAGGCTGCTCACCATGCGTGAGGTAGGGATAATCTTGGTGGTATTGATGTTGGTATCAATATCGATATGCTTGTGACACTTAAGAATCATGGCAATCTCTTCGAGCGAAGTATTACCTGCACGCTCACCGATACCATTGATGGTAACCTCAACCTGGCGTGCACCATTCAAAACACCCTGCAGGGTATTGGCAGTAGCCATACCGAGGTCGTTATGACAGTGGGTAGAAAGGCGTGCCTTGTCAATGCCATCAACATGCTCCATGAGATACTTGATTTTGTCACCATATTCATCAGGCAGACAATAACCTGTAGTATCAGGAATGTTCACTACAGTAGCACCCGCCTTGACAACAGCCTCTACGACACGAGCCAGATACTCATTATCGGTACGACCTGCATCCTCAGCATAGAACTCTACGTCCTCAACATACTTTTTAGCATACTTGACAGCTGCTACAGCACGTTCGATGATTTCCTCGCGGGTAGAATTGAACTTATACTTGATATGACTGTCGCTGGTACCGATACCGGTATGGATTCTCTTATGCTTGGCATACTGCAAAGCCTCAGCAGCACAATCAATATCCTTTTCTACGGCACGGGTAAGTGCACAAATAGTTGGCCAGGTTACAGCCTTAGAGATTTCTACCACTGAATTGAAGTCACCCGGACTTGATATAGGAAATCCAGCCTCAATTACATCTACGCCCAACTGCTCCAGTTGCTTTGCCACCTGAATCTTCTCAACTGTGTTCAACTGACATCCCGGAACCTGTTCGCCATCGCGGAGGGTCGTGTCGAAAATGTATAATCTGTCACTCATATCTTTTAAATTTTAAATTTACACCTTAATAATATATATAAGAGCTACACATTCAGAACGCACTACGTTTATATAGCAATCCGTGCAGAAGCATCAGATAAAGTAAAAAGCCTTCCCCCACTCCATAGACGGAAGTGTAGAAAGGCTTTTAATATCTTATGCGATGAACTATACGCACACCTTATCACTTCCGCCCACAAACTGCAGTCGAAGTCGAATAATAATGCTTGTAATGTTCAACGATGTTGTTCTCATATCTATCTTATTATGTTATATTCTTAAATTCGCATGCAAAGGTAACACTTTTATTTGATACTAGCAAACAATTTATAACTTTTTTAATAGAAATGATAACAAATTCCTATAATCTTATGGATTTTTTACCCAAAAACGTTAATCCTGTGCAAGAATTTGGCAAAAATGCCGGTTTCTGAGCGAAAAACTGACAAACGCTAACCTTAGAAAGGCAGATTCTCAGCAGGTGGTGGCGGTAACGGATTGCCATCCTGCCCTCCGCCATTCATCCTAGAGCCTACAATCTCACCACCTTCTTCGACAGGTGCTGCTGCAGCATCCTGTGGATCCTGGAATCGGGTAAATTCTCCACGGAAGTTCAGGAGAACATCTCCAACAGAGCCCTTACGGTGCTTGGCAATGATAATCTGTGCCATACCATGAAGGTCATTACCCTTTTCATCCTGATAGATGTGATAATATTCCGGGCGGTGCACGAAGAGTACCATATCGGCATCCTGCTCGATGGCTCCGGATTCACGGAGGTCACTCAACTGAGGTCGCTTTCCTTCCAAACCCTCACGGTTCTCTACGTTACGGGAGAGCTGTGAAAGAGCAAGCACAGGAATATTCAGCTCTTTTGCTATACCTTTCAGCGAACGGGAGATGGTAGATACCTCCTCCTGACGACTACCAAACTTCATACCATTGGCATTCATCAGCTGAAGATAATCAATCATCAACAGTTTAACACCCTTTTCCCTTACCAGTCGGCGCGCCTTGGTACGGAGTTCGAAAACAGAAAGCCCCGGTGTATCATCTATATAAATAGGTGCACCCGTGAGTTTTCTCAGTTTTTTATCCAACCTTTCCCATTCTGGCTGTTCCAATTGTCCGTTCAGTATTTTTTTACCCGAAATCTCGCAAACATTCGAGATGAGTCGGTTCACCAACTGAACGTTATTCATTTCCAGAGAGAAGAATCCGATAGGCACATCATAATCTACCGCCACATTCTTGGCAATACTCAATGCAAAGGAAGTCTTACCCATGGCAGGACGACCGGCGATAATCACAAGGTCGGACGGTTGCCAACCTGATGTCATATCATCCAACCCACGATAACCCGTAGGAATACCGGTAAGACCACCCGAGTTCTGAGCAGCGCGCTGCAAGATGGCAACGGCCTCCTTTACAACCGGATCAATCTGTGTATAATCCTGCTTCATATTGTTCTGCGAAAGCTGGAAGAGTTCACCTTCAGCTTTCTGCATCAGTTCATCCACATCCACACCTTCTTCATACGCCATCGTCTCGATGTCGCCGGCATAATGAATCAGCTGTCGCTGCATATATTTCTGCGCCAGGATACGGGCATGCGACTCTACATGGGCAGCCGAAGCCATGCCTGCAGAAATATCCATGAGATATTGTGCACCTCCCACCTTATCCAGTTCACCCGTCTTGGCCAACTGATCGGCAAGAGTCATGATATCCACAGGCCGTTCCTCCATGTTCATCACCTGGATAGCCTGATATATTCTCTTATGGCGCGGATCATAAAAAGTATCCGGCTTGAGCAACTCCGACACCACCGAAAAGGCATCAGAATCTATCATCAAGGCACCCAGTACCGCCTGCTCCACATTCACAGCCTGCGGCTGCAAATGGGCGTAGGTTGGATCTATCTGTACCTTATTCTTATTTTTATTATTCTCCGCCATCTTTATTGTTTTTTCCTTTCCTCGAAAACTTTTTTTGTTATAAATTCCAATTCTATAGGCGCAATACCACGATTATCGAGCCAATCTCCCATCTCGAGCAGGCCGAATGCATCTATATCTTCCTTAGGGGAAAAAGCTGCATGACCAGATGCTTCATTCAAAAATCTGATAGCTGCAGTTCCTCCCTTTTTCACGAGAACGCAGAGTCCATAATAGAAAAATTTCATAGACTCCCATCTGTGGTCTTGTGGCTTGGAAACTTTGTTCACCATCGCAGATAACATTTTCATGAACATGCGCTGCTTATCATCCTTATCCATATCTGTCATGTCAGAATTCAATATTTCCCTGATTTCATTATCATCACTATTTTGCAGATAAGGTTCTATTAAAGCCATTGCATGGTCAATGTTTTTATCGCCTTCCGATTCAGAAAAGAGCAAAGAGAAAGCCAGTCTGCATTCAACCTGTTCTTCCTTAGGATACTGTTCATCCATCTGGAAAGCCCATTCCAAAGCCTCTTTATAATGATGGAGTTTCAATAAGAGATCGGTCTTTTTCAGCTTGAGCTTAAACTGCTTACTCTCATCTGATTCTTCTTTAATCAAGCAATTCAATGTTATTAAAGCCGCCGGGTCTTTTATCTCCTCTTCTATTTCTAATTTCAACTCCGTGGCAGCCTTATAAGTTGGGCTTGTATTCTTAATCACATAGAGATGTTCAAGCGCTTCATCATATTTTTCCTCCGATTTGTATGCCAATGCAAGCATCATATGCTCTTCGTCGGTATATTTTTCCAGATTACGCAAAATCTTGCTAACAAAGGCATAGTCACCTCTTTTAGCAGAGAAACGGGCCAGCGACAGGCGATACTTGTCATATTCCGGTTTAGCAAACAGTCCCGTAGTAAAGAAAGGAATTTCCTTCTGCACTTCGAAAGGATTATCAAATGCCTTCCTCATTGGAGAGAGAGTATAGAATCGGTAGAGGTCCTGCACATAGCGATGACGAACCCTGATTGCACGTTTCTTCTTTTCCTCTTCAGAGAGATTCTCTTCATGTTCCATTACCGAATCAAGCAGTGTGACATTTTCAGAATCCTTTGCTTCTGTAGAATCAGTCTCATCCTCTACTGGCTCTTCGGTATTCTGCTCTTTTTCCACCTCATCTTCTTCGTCATAAAAAACAGGACCAGACACCATATTTTCCGGGGTAACATCCAATGATTCAATAAATTCCTTAGATGTATTATTCAATGAAAGAATGATGCTATACAGATCGGTATCACACATAGAGGCGCCTCTCAAGAGATTGTTGATGAAATTGCGATGCTGTTTCATCGTAGCCCGAACATTCTTGAGCGTAGAATTACGGACATAGAAAGGAACAAACCAATTATAGAGTGAATGGAAATGACCGAAGCTCTTCTGGTTGGCAAACTGATGATAATAGACATCAACTCCTATATCTTCTGAATTCAACATATAGTCGAAGGCTCCCTTAAGGGCATCATCAGGATTCTCCCCATCTGCTGAGAAGCAATTAAGTCCCAATTCACCCGTTTGGTCTATCTTTTCGGCCAAATCCTGAGTAAAAGAAGTGAACATGGTCTTCACCACGGAATGCATCATCTCCTTGCTATCCTTTTTACTTGTAAGACATAGACGCATCTGGCGTTGGAGATCAACACAGGCTGCCAAAAATTCATCATCCATGATCAAGCCAGCAGCAGAATCCCAATATTTCTGTTTTTCACCCGAATTGGTTATTGCACAGAAAACGAAACCCACCAAAGCTCGCTGGCGAACACTGCAAGTACTGTCGTCAGACTTGATTAAGCGCATCAAGACTGCAAGTCTAGGGGCATCAAAGAATACAGAGCATGACAATGAAACAGCCGAAACTATCATATTGATGGTGTATGGATCTACCAAATCGGAAGCGATGATATCAAGTATATTCTTGACAAAATCATCATTCCATTCATCAGTTGTCAAAATATAAGAAAACACCATATTGCGATAGGCATTAAGTTGCTCTTGTATCTTTTGTCTTTCCTCGTCTATCTGTTCTTCAGACAAGTCTACCCTCAAATTTAGCATAGCTTCATCTGTAGCAAATTTTTCAAAGGTTTCCTGTACCTCATCAAAACTTGTAAGATTCTGAGCTCTTTTGCGAAGTGCAACAAATGTAGACTCATTAGCCAAAATCCATTCGTGGCGCATTTTACTATAGAGCGTGTCTATATCCATATCCAAATCTGAAGCAAGATCATAAAGTTCCCGATGTTTAAGTTTGCCATCTATATAATCATGATATAAAGCATCATATCTTTGTTCAATTTCCGCTATTTCTGGCAGACATGGCTCCAAATCCACTTCCTGGTCAATAATCTTGCGAATTGCCTCTATTCTGGATATCATAGTGACATTTTCATGCGAAAACTTTGTCCAGCTAAAATCTTCTTTTTTCATAAGCCGCTTATTTTTGTGCTACAGCCAGGTCACGACGTCTTGGTTCCATAGCGTGTTCATATTTAAGTTTTGGAAGATTACTGATGGTTTTAGCATCGGCACCCGTATATTTTGTGATGATTCTTGCATAATGCTGTACCCCACGACTGTTTATGCTATCAACAGCAATATTATACGCCTTGATAAACTTGGCAACTTGGTCTTTACGGCGCGGTTCTGAAAGTATTTTCTTGCGGAAAGCCACAACACCTAACTGCAAGTTCTTATCTCTGCTGTCAAAGAGTTTTACATGCTGTTCAAGTCGGGCTTTGGTAGCTTGAGGTTCTGGCAGCAACATGGCATCCATCTCGTTGTTAAGCAACATACGCAGACGGATGTTCAAATCGTTGATTTGAACCTTATAAGCATCATATTTAGGCTTACCGCTATCGATTGCTAAAGTAGCCAGATAATCAGTTGCAGAGTAGCGGGTCATTGCCACCATCTTATCTGACAGTTGTTTCAGTTCGGATATACGCGAACGCTTATTGGTGATAAACTGCCAATAAAGATTGGTAGAAATAGGGTACGTCAATGCAGTACCCCGTTTCTCTATATGATGAGCACGAATCAGATCGGTCACGGCTCCCTCTACGCGCTTGCGCTCGATAGCAGTATCACAATCCATTTGTGCAGTATATCTACGCAAATGTACGTCTACACCTTGCTGCTGGAAGATACTGTCATCACATGCCAGAAAGATTGGCAGGCAGTCCATTGTTGGCATCACCGCTATCTTCAGCGCAGCACGGTCTAGGCTATCCAATCTAGCCTTTTCCTTCTTGCTCAAGCGATGACGTTCTGCTTCCGACTTGCCACATCCTGCAAATCCTATAGCCAGCAAGAGCATCAAGGCTGTAAACGTTTTGAACTTATTCATTATCTATCCTTTAATCATTTGTTATTCTACATAGAGAACCAATCCCTTCAAATATTCACCTTCCGGATGATAAATATTGATAGGATGGTCGGCAGGCTGGTGCAACTGGTGCAAGATGCGAACCTTTCTTCCAGCCTGCGCTGCAGCAGTAAACACAGCATTGCGGAACTGATCCTTCGTAACCACCTGAGAGCAACTGAAGGTAAAAAGGATGCCGCCCTTCTTAATACGCTGCAAGCCCTTTACGTTCAGGCGGGTATAGCCCTTCAACGCATTGCGCAAAGCCGCACGGTGCTTGGCAAAAGCAGGAGGATCAAGAACAATCAGATCATACTGCTGGTCATGTTCATCAAGATACTTGAAGGCATCTTCGCAGATAGCCTCATGGCGTGCATCTCCAGGGAAATTGAGCGCAATATTCTCATTGGTCAATTCTATCGCCTTGGCACTGCTGTCTACGGAGTGAACAGCCTTAGCCTCGCCTCTCATCGCATAAACAGAAAAACCGCCGGTATAGCAGAACATGTTGAGCACGCTCTTACCCTTGGCATAATGCTCGAGCAGCGAACGGTTCTCACGCTGATCTACGAAGAAACCCGTTTTCTGACCACGCAACCAGTCGATATGGAATTTCAGTCCATTCTCTACAGCAACATCGTCAGCATCACCTCCCAGAATAAAGCCATTTTCCTGTCTGAGGTCAGCCTTATATGGTAAGGTTGTCTCACTCTTATAGTAGATATTCTCCAGTGCTTCGCCCATCACCTTCTTCAAGGCTTTGGCTATCTCCATGCGGCAAACATGCATACCCACACTGTGAGCCTGCATGACAGCAGTAGGACCATAGCAGTCGATAACAAGTCCCGGCAAGTTATCACCCTCACCATGAACCAAGCGATAAGTAGTATTGGATGAATTACCGGCAATACCCAAAGCGAGTCTCATTTTATATGCCGAATCCAATCTGGCACACCAGTACTCCTCATCAATCTCAATATCTCTAAAAGAAAGAACACGTACAGCGATAGAACCGATCTGATAATGACCTATAGCAATGAATTCACCACTACGGGTAAACACTCTCACAATGTCGCCCTCCTCTATGCCCTCATCCATTGCCTGGATAGCACCCGAGAAGATCCATGGATGAAAACGCTTGAGCGATTCTTCCTTACCTTTCTTTAAATATACGCTTTTATACATATTTATATATGAAGTTTCTTACGATTATCAATTTCTATTCCTTACCACCTTATATCATACCCTGAGTTCATCGAGCTCGTAATCGCCTGTAGCAGACAAACGCTTGAATTCCTCATACAGATTAATGCAGCACCAGGCATCTGTAGCTGCATAGAGAGCCTGCGATTCCTTCAAATCGCTAGCCTCCCAATTGCTCAACCGTTGCGCCTTGCTGATTTTCTGGTGAAACAGGTTAGCATACAGTTTCTGCAGACTCATGTCTGCGATACCAAAGTTCTTTGCAACATCCTGCAACTCGATAAAGTAGCCAGCCTTAAAAGCAGCTCGCTTATGGAGCTGCAGCAAGTCATCGTGCCAGGAAAGTCCTACTTTTGGCACGGTGGTATCTTCGAGCAAGCGAATGATGGCAGGAGTCATGCCCGTATGATGCAGGCGGAAAAGATAACAAGTATCATGTGTACTCACCTGCAACAACGAAACATGGTAAGCCTGACCACGCTTGAATGATGGGCGCGTTTCTGTATCCACGCCCAGTATATAATGGCTAAGTAGGTCATTAACAGCCGCTTCTGTATCTTCAGGCTTGTCAACGACTACGATTTTGCCAGGAAACAAAGCTCTTGGCAAATTCGTGATTGCCGCCTTGTCGAAACTAGTGAAAATAATCTTCATTATGCTTTTTATTCTTTACAAGTTGCAAAATTAGAAAAAAAAGATGAGAAAAAGAATTGTTTTCTCAATTATTTTCGCTAATTTTGCAGATAAATTATTCAAAAATATATAAAATGGCTAAAAAAAGAACTGAAAAAAAGACCAAAACCTTTAGCGAAGCTATTGGTTTACAGTATATTTTCAACAATACTATCACCGACTTTTTCATAGGATTAGCCTTGGTAGTCATTGCTGTGGTTATCATCATCGCTATGATCTCCTTTCTCAACACAGGAGCCAATGACCAGAGTTTGCTCGAAAATCTGAAGCCGGGCGAATGGACCAACACGGAAAAACAGTTTCAGAACTACTGCGGATCCTGGGGAGCCATTGTATCCTATTGGCTCATTGCCATCAATTTCGGATTTCCAGCCTTCATGCTCCCATTCTTTGTCATTATGGTGGGATTGCAGATGATGCATGCCTACAAGCTGAACCTGTGGAAATGGTTCTTCTGCATGATTGTGGTCATGCTATGGATGTCGGTAACCTTTGCCAAGTTCATCGCACCTATCATGCCAAGTCTCACATTCAATCCGGGCGGAAAGCACGGACTCTTTGTCGTGCAGAATCTGGAGAACATCATGGGTCCTCCAGGACTTACTGCCATTCTTTTCTTCGTGGCGGTAGCATTCCTCACCTATCTCACCACTGAAACCATTACGGTAATCAGAAAAGCACTCAACCCTATCGGTTATATATCAAATAAGGTGAAATTTGAGATTACTAACCATGGAAAGAACAGGAAAGATACGGAAGCTATCGACGAGGTATACGCCAGCGCAGCATATGGTGCTGGCACAGAGGATGAGAAAGAAGAATATAAGGAAGAAGAACCTGCCAAAGTCATCGACCTGAATTTGGATCCGGACCAGACTTTCGCAAACCCGGACACACCTTCTACGTCTGTTGAGCCAGAGGCAGACGGACAGGAAGCTAAAGGAGCAGAAGGTGATACAGAAAAAGATGAAACCATCGCTATAGCCAACAGCACGCAGAACGAGAATATGTCACTCATTGCACGTCAGCGCGAACTCCGTACAAAACGGGCTGAACAGGAAGCATTGGAAAAGCAAGCTGCCGAGGCTGCTGCAGCTTCTGAGCATATAGGTATGGACATCTCTGTAGCCACAGCCGACGAGAAGGCTACAGGCAACACCTTGAGCAATGCAGAAGTACTGAATACTCCGATTAATCCGAAGGAGCCGTTCACCAGATATAAATATCCGGTACTCAACCTTCTGAAGAAGTATGAGGATGACGGCGTATCCATCGATGAGGAAGAGCAGCGCGCCAACAAAAACCGCATCATCGAGGTGCTGGGCAACTTTGGCGTACAGATCAAAACCATCCGTGCTACGGTTGGTCCTACCATCACACTCTACGAAATCCAGCCTGCAGAAGGCGTACGTATCTCTAAGATCAAGAATCTGGAAGATGACATCGCCTTGAGTCTGGCAGCTCTCGGCATCCGTATCATCGCTCCTATCCCAGGTAAGGGAACCATCGGTATTGAGGTACCTAACGCAAAGGCGAACATCGTTAGTATGGAAAGTACTTTAAACTCAAAGAAATTCCAAGAAACCAAGATGGAGTTACCTATCGCTTTGGGTAAGACCATTACCAACGAAGTGTTTATGGTTGATTTGGCAAAGATTCCTCACCTGCTTGTTGCGGGTGCTACCGGACAGGGTAAATCTGTAGGTTTGAATGCCATCATCACCTCTTTATTATACAAGAAACATCCAAACGAGCTCAAACTGGTTCTCATCGACCCTAAGAAGGTGGAGTTTAGCGTCTACTCCCGTATTGCCAATAAGTTTATGGCTGCGGTTCCTGATGAGGAAGAACCTATCATAACCGATGTAACCAAGGTGGTTAGGACCCTGAACAGTCTGTGTGTACTGATGGATAGCCGTTACGACTTGCTCAAAAAGGCAGGAGCCCGTAACATCAAAGAATACAACCAGAAGTATATCAACCACAAGTTGAAGTTGACTGATGGACATGAGTATATGCCATACATCGTGGTGATTATAGATGAGTTCGGTGATCTGATCATGACAGCCGGCAAGGAAGTAGAACTTCCTATTGCCCGTATCGCCCAGTTGGCACGTGCCGTGGGTATCCACATGATTATTGCCACCCAGCGTCCTACAACCAGCATCATCACGGGTAATATCAAGGCTAACTTCCCTGGCCGTATCGCCTTTAAGGTTACATCTGCCATCGACTCAAAGACCATTCTTGACCGTACAGGAGCCAACCAGCTGATTGGTCGTGGTGATATGCTCTATCTCTGCGGCAACGAACCTGTACGTGTACAGTGTGCCTTTGTTGATACACCTGAAATCGAGCGCATCAACGAGTATATCTGCGAACAGCCTGGTCCTATCGAACCTATGGAGTTGCCAGAACCAGCTAATGATGAAGGAAGCGCAGGTGGAAGCGGCAGCATCAGTGCCCGCGAACTGGATCCGTTCTTCGAAGAGGCAGCCCATGCGATTGTTCTTTCGCAGCAGGGTTCTACCAGCATGATACAGCGCCGGTTCAGTATCGGCTATAACCGTGCAGGACGACTGATGGACCAGATGGAAGCTGCAGGCATCGTAGGTGCAGCACAGGGCAGCAAACCTCGTGAGGTACTGATACAGGATGAAAACCAGCTTAATAATCTGTTAATGGCACTTCGAAACTCTTAATTTTAGTAAAGGACTAAGGGTATGAAAGAAGATAATATTGGAAAAGGTTAAATTATTAAACCCTGAAGCCGTGAAAACGTCTAAGAGAGAAAAGACGTTTTTACGGCTTTATGATAGAGTATGAAATTTTAGAAGATATAATATAACATAGAATTTTAAAAGAAAGGAAAAGATAAAAATGAAAAAGATTTTAGCATTGGCTTTCGTTGCAATGATGAGCATCGGAGCCATGGCGCAGACTGCGCAACAGGTACTTGATAAGACCGCTGCCGTTATTGGCAACAAAGGTGGAGCTAGCGCCAACTTCAAGATGAGCAGTTCTAAGTATGGATCAGCAAGCGGCAGTATTGCCATCAAAGGCAACAAGTTTAACGCCCGTACCCCGCAAGCCATCGTCTGGTTCAACGGCAAGACCCAGTGGACTTATCTAAAGAAAACCAACGAGGTGAATGTCAGCAACCCTACACAGGCTCAGCAGATGTCCATGAACCCTTATACCTTTATTAATATATATAAGACTGGTTATAAGTCAACGCTCAAGACAGCAGGCAGTAACTATGTAGTACATCTCGTTGCCAATAACCAGAAACGTTCGGTAGCCGAAATGTATATCACCATCAACAAAAAGACACATATTCCATCAGTTGTCAAGATGCGACAGGGCAATACCTGGAGTACCATCACGGTAAGTAACTTCAGAGCCAAGAGCGTTTCTAACAGCACATTCAATTTCAACAGCAAGGAATGTCCAGGAGCAGAAGTCATCGACCTGAGATAATCGCCTGAAATATCGTATAAAGTTTATTTTCAAATAAGATTCCCCGCCACAACACTCCGGTAGCGTGACGGGGAATTACTTTTTCCAAAAGGGTTTTAGTATCAATAATTTCCAAAAGCGAATCATAGACTCTCTCTTTTTGCACAACAAATCTTAAAACAACTATGCAATTGTAAAATATTCAAAAATACTTTGGAATATTTGCAAAAATATTTGGCAGATACAAAAGAATTGCTTATCTTTGCATCAACAAATTATAAAAACAAGTAATTATGAAGCAGACAGAAGCCTATCAAAGACTCGTGGAGAAAGGTATCCGACCATCACTCCAGCGTATTGCCATTATGGATTGGCTCATCAAGCATCCTACTCATCCAACTATCGAGGATGTGTACAAAGGATTAGCCGAGAGTATCCCAACATTGAGCAAGACAACCGTTTACAACACACTCAGAATGTTGAGTGAGCACAATGCGGCTCAGATGATAACAATCGATGAACATCGCGTATGTTATGATGGAAATATTAAAAGCCACGTTCATTTCTATTGCAGAAATTGTGGCAAGGTAATTGACTTTTTCGGCGAACCAGCTCCAAAAGTGGAACCAGGAAAGGAAATTGAAGGAAACATCGTATTGGAAGAACAGCTCTACTACAGAGGAATCTGTGCAGAATGCGCTAAAAAAGGCGTAAAGTCACCTCTCACAGAGACTGTTCAATAATTCAAAAAACAATAATTATACAACAACATTTAAAACAAAAACATTATGAAGAAAAAGTTTATTTGCACCGTTTGCGGTTACATTTACGAAGGTACAGAAGCACCAGAGAAGTGCCCTATCTGCAAGGCTCCAGCCAGCAAGTTCAAAGAGATGGAAGATGCAGTAGATGACGATATGACATTTGCTACCGTTCACGTTCTCGGTCAGGCATATAAGGATGGCGTTAATGAAGACGTTATCAAGGGTTTGAAGGACCATTTCAATGGTGAGTGTGGCGAGGTAGGTATGTATCTTGCTATGGCACGCCAGGCAGATCGTGAAGGCTATCCTGAAATTGCAGAGGCTTACAAACGTTATGCCTATGAGGAGGCTGATCACGCTTCTCGTTTTGCAGAACTTCTCGGTGAGGTTTTGGGTGATACAAAGAGCAATCTCGAGGCTCGTATTGCAGCAGAGAAGGGTGCTTGTGAGGATAAGTTCCGCATTGCCAAGCTTGCTAAGGAGCAGGGTTCAGATGCTATCCACGATACCGTTCATGAGATGGCTAAGGATGAAGCCCGCCACTGTGCAGGTTTTGCAGGTCTCTACAAGAGATACTTCAAGTAATAGATTTTAAAAGACGTAACTTTAAAAATTATAATACGGTTATTTAGTATTGTAAGTCAAGAAAACAGGAAAGCCGATTCTCGTATAGCGATATACTTGAATCGGCTTTCTTTATGTTATGATGAATATCGTTACTTTGTTTCTGGAACCAGGAACTTGTCTCCTGTTTGCTTAATAAGTTCCTTGGCATATTTCTCAGGATAGCCAGGACAAACTGGAGTTGCACCTAATCCATAAGGAGTCTTCTCAAAACTGCCATCTTTTTTGGTTGGCTTGATAATCATGTCATTATACTTCACTACCATAAACTGGAAGAGCTGTTGCCAACGCGCCAACATCTGCTGTGCCTTCTCAATACCATAATCATTGAGATACTTGACTGCAGCCTGTGGATTCTGTGCATACAGTTCCTGAGCCTTAGCCTCAACACCTGGCTGTGCAGCAAAATAGCTGTTATCCAGACTGTCACGAACCTCCTTCAAAGTTGGGAACATCTGGCTGTAACGAGGATAAACCATATTGCTGGTCATATTGCACACCCAGTAAGCATTCTTGAAACTGAAATTCACTGCATCTGCTCCCGGTGTGTTATAACACTCAGGACGAACTGTAGAAGAACAGTAGATTGGTGTGAACGCTACCATATTGGCATCATCATTACCAAACCAAAGAACACCGCCAATCTCTCTAGGCATCCATGAACGCATCTGGCTAACAAAAACAAAACCAGTCTGCTGGGTGCTGACCGGACGTTCGTTGAAGCACTGCTTTCCATCCACCTTAAACATCAATGGAGTTGGTCTGTAAGGCATCTGCCAGATACCACCTCCGATATCAGTGCCATCAGCAACAGAAAGAGGTGTACCCTCATAATGGTCACGCATGCAAGCCTCAACATCAGCAACACTCACCTTCTTGTTTGGAACCACCCAGAGAGGCATATCCTTCGCATTAGGATCCTTACCCAAAGCCCAATCAAGATAAGGCCTCATATCATAGAAATGGTTCAGCATCGCCCAGGCACGGGCATCGCAGAAACGACGTCCTGAGAAATCAGGCTTAGCATATGCCATTTTCCATGAGAAATCAGCATCCTTGCCCTGATACCATCCCTTACTGCGAGCAAAAGAAACGACATCCTTGGCATACATCACGTTTTTCTTATCCTTCATATTGAACTTGCCGATGCGACTCTGGTTAGCATGTGCACAAACTGCATTATCAGGAATACGGAGAGCTACCCAAACCACGCCCTTAGAGCCTGGTCCCTTGCCCATCATCTCCATGATCCAAGCTTCGTTCGGATCACAGATGGTAAAGGTTTCGCCTTCTGAATTATAACCATAGGTATTGGCGAGGGTGGTCATCACCTTGATAGCCTCGCGTGCCGATTTACTGCGCTGGAGAGCTACATAGATGAGTGAACCATAGTCCATGATACCTGTAGAATCAGCCATCTCCTCACGTCCACCATAAGTAGTTTCACCGATGGTGACCTGCCATTCATTGATATTGCCAATCACATTATAAGTCTCGGCAGCCTCCGGAATCTCACCATGATATTTATTGGTATCCCAATCGTAAATCTTACGCATCTCGCCCTTAGCATGCTTACCGGCAGGAAAATGACAGAGATTTTGGAACATACCATAGTCATCGGCACTATATGAACACATCACAGATCCATCAACCGATGCTTTTTTTCCTACTATAAAGTTGGTACATGCCTCAGCCTCAGAGACACTGCCCAACATAGCCACAGCCATCAAGGCTGAAGCAAAAATCTTATTCATAAAATATACCTTAATTTATATATACAAAATTTATATATACAAAAAGAGAAGAGCATTTGAATTCTTCACTCTTCCCTCTTCATTCTTCACTTATTCGCAAGCCTTGAAACTCATATCCAAGCCCTTCACACTGTGTGTCAAGGCACCAACAGAGATGAAATCTACGCCCTGCTCTGCATAATCGCGGATGGTATCGTAAGTGATGCCACCAGAAGACTCAGTCTCATACTTACCTGCGATGATGTCTACTGCCTTCTTAGTATCAGGCACAGAGAAGTTATCGAGCATGATACGATTTACACCACCATGCTTCAATACCTGGTCGAGCTCATCGAAGCTGCGAACCTCGATTTCAATCTTCAGGTCGAGGCCCTTCTCCTTGAGATAAGCATGACAGCGGTCGATTGCATTGTCGATGCCACCGGCAAAATCGATATGGTTATCTTTCAAGAGAATCATATCAAAAAGACCAATGCGATGGTTCATACCACCACCAATCTTCACAGCCTGCTTCTCCAACATGCGAAGACCTGGAGTTGTCTTACGGGTATCAAGGATATGAGTCTTTGTACCCTCAAGACGCTTTACATACTTAGCAGTCATGGTAGCAATGCCACTCATACGCTGCATGATATTGAGCATCAAACGCTCTGTCTGGAGCAAAGAACGGGTCTTACCCTCTACAATCATTGCAATGTCACCCTTCTTAACATGGGTTCCATCCTGAAGCAACACTTCTACCTTCATGGTAGGATCAAAACGGGCAAATACCTTCTTTGCCATTTCAACACCTGCCAACACGCCATCTTCCTTGATAAGCAAGTGGCTCTTACCCATGGCGTCTTTTGGGATACAACACAAAGTTGTGTGGTCGCCATCACCGATATCCTCAGCAAATGCCAAGTCTATCAACTTGTCTTCTAATTGATCTACGCTTAACATATTATTAATGTTTATGTTTAATGTTTATTGATTACTTTTCCGTTCCACAGGGCACGGAGGATGCCTTCCTCATCGCGTTCCACCCGGATTTCGCCGCCTAACCATTCGGTCATCGGCAACTCCTCGCGAAACTCGAAGTAGTTCACCACCCTGCCCTCTAGTATTTCTACCACAGCTTGCTGCAATATCGAGCCATCCGGCAATATCACCTGATGGGCTCCGCATCTTCTCATTTCAGCCATATCTTAAACATCCAGACTAATTACTCGTCATCTGAATAGGTTTATCAGGCATAGGAACCGGTGCACTGGTCGGAGGCGCCAAAGCTCCATCCGGACGCGCTGGAACACTCGGACCTGGTATACGGGTCTTACGAGCAGTATCTACTTTTGCCGAATCAGAAGATGCTGCAGAAGAAGAAACCGGTGCCACCTTTTTAGGATGCATACGGATGAGACGAATCTTATTGACAAACATCAGTTTAAGAGTCGTCAAAGAACCGGCATCAGAACTGAAGCCACCCTCATTCAACATAAAGTACCCCTTTATACATTTGACTCCAAGGCTATCATTATCAGCGAGTTCTACACTATAGTGCTGAGCACTCTGAATATGAATTACAGTCTGTGCCACACTATCGTTCTTGAACTGAACAGCCAGCAAAGCGATACCATCACGCATACCATCCTGGAAGATAAACTGCGATTCGAAATCAAGACGGAACCGGTCACCCTTATGGAAAGCAGTATCAGCTTCAATTTTAAAACTGCGACTGTTGAAGCCCTCATCAGGCGAGAATACCATCGAAGTAGCATCTTTCCAGATATTGGCAGTATCGCCAACAGCAGTAAGATTGTCAAAATCACTATTTCCTGCACTGTTTCCACCCAATGCAACCACCTCTTTATCCAATCTTTCAGCCAAATCCTTATACACATCATGCAGCAATTCTGTATGGCGCATATAATAAACCATCGAACTGTCGAAGTCTGCCGAGGTGACATCATGTTTCTTCAGTACAGCCTCGCGATAAGCCAGACTATTCTTCTCACTACCACCGTCTTCGCTCTGCGCCATAGCAAGAGCGATGTGATAATCGAAGAGAATATCCGTCATCTTTCCTTTAGAGAGCACATCTCTTGGCAGCGAAGGCTTGCACGAAGCGAAGGCTGCACAAAAGGTTACTATCCAACAGAGATAAAGAAAAGCTTTCTTCATGATTACTTGTCCTCCTTATTTTCTTGAGATTGAGACTTTATCTTTTCTTCAGCAGTTTCAATAAAAGAAGAATCTTTAACCTTCTTCTCCTTATCACCACCTCCGAGAGCTTCCAGTTCTTTTCTACAGAAAAGCAAGAGACAAATGATGCCGACTGATACACAGGAATCTGCAAAATTGAATACAGGATCGAAGAATGTACCATGCTGTCCACCCCAGAAAGGGAACCATTCAGGCCATGTATAGGTGAAGAACGGAAAGCGGAACATATCAACCACCTTGCCCATGAGCACGGGTGCATACCCCTCGCCGAAAGGCACAAGATAAGATACATAATAAGGTGAAGCACCGGTGAAGATAAGTCCGTAGAAGATGGAATCAATCATATTGCCGATTGCACCCGTCAGAACCAGCGCCACCAAAATGATGTATAGCAAGCGATAGGTACCACGCTTAATGATGCGATGCAGATAAATGCTCAACGCACAGATGGCTACCAGGCGCAACAGACTTAGCCAGAACTTGCCGATAAACGACATACCCCAAGCCATTCCGTTGTTCTCAACAAATTCGATATAAAACCAATCAGTAACACGAACAGACTCGCCAAGGCAAAAATGGGTCTTGATGTACACCTTGATAATCTGATCGATAACAAGAAGCACAACCACCATTGCCGTGACGAGCCATCCGTATTTAATTTTACTTGTTTTCTCCATTTATTACTTCTTTCTAGCCTCCTTAGAAGCTACACTCAAAGTGGCATGAGGTACAGCACGCAAACGCTCCTTAGGAATCAACTCACCTGTTTCGCGGTCAATACCATAGGTCTTGTTCTGGATACGCACCAAAGCTGCTTCCAATCCCTTGATGAACTTCTGCTGACGCTGAGCCATCTGGATGATTTCTTCCTTGCTTTGTGCTTCACTACCCTCCTCAAGAGCCTTGTAGGTTGGTGATGTATCTACCACATCATTACTGTCTGAGTGGTTCAGCTGAGCCATACAATCATGATAAGTCTGCTTTGCCACCTTCAATTTCTCATCAATGATAGCGCGGAACTCTTCGAGTTCCTGATCGCTATAACGCAGTTTTTCGTTAGCCATAGATGTTATCTATTATGTTATTTGTTAATGTTTTTAGGGAATAAGGGCTAGAAAGTTAGAAGCAAGCAGTTTGGAAATGCTCCTAACTTCTAACTCCTAACTCCTAACTATTTAATTCTTCTCTACGAGAATGTTCAACTTAAAGTCATCAAACTCGGTCTCAACACCTGCGTTGTCGCCGATTTCGATGCTGTCTGCCAATACCTGACCCTTGATGTAGTCGGCGAATGACTCGATGGCTGCGTCAGTCTCCTCATTAGGAGCCACAGTTACGTTGATGCGGTCGGTAATCTCCAGACCGGTCTCCTTGCGGAGGTTCTGGATACGGTTGATCAACTCACGAGCCATACCCTCCTTCTTCAATTCTGGAGTCAACTCTACCTCAAGCGCTACGGTCAGATTGCCCTCGTTAGATACGAGCCATCCTGGAATATCCTCAGAGATAATCTCCACGTCGGCTACCTCTACCACGGCTTCCTGTCCGTCGATATTCAATGTGATGTTGCCTGCCTTCTCGAAGGCTGCAATCTGGTCCTGATCGAGCGCTGACATCTGGGCAGCAACACCCTTCATCAACTTGCCGAACTTCTTACCCATCACTCTGAAGTTACACTTCACCTTCTTTACGAGAATGCCCTGACCCTCAATGAAGTTAACCTCCTTCACGTTCACCTCGTTCTTCAACAGTCCTGCTACTGCCTCGATGTGTGCCTTCTGTACATCATCTACTGCAGGAATCATGATCTGCTGGAGTGGCTGGCGAACCTTGATGTTCACCTTGCGGCGCAATGCCAATACCATAGAAGTAATCTTCTGGGCGATGGCCATACGCTCCTCCAGGTCGGCATCGATAGCAGCCTCATCAGCTACAGGGAACTTATCGAGATGTACGCTCTCCAACTCGCCGCCCAAGTCGTGATACAACTCGTCTGCATAGAATGGAGCGAATGGTGCCAGCAGCTTAGCCACTGTCATCAGGCAGGTATAGAGAGTCTGGTAAGCACTCAGCTTATCCTCGCTCATCTCCTTACCCCAGAAACGTTTACGGTTCAGACGAACGTACCAGTTAGAGAGGTCATCGTTGACGAAAGCATCGATGAGACGGCCTGCGCGAGTTGGATCATAGCCAGCCAACTCTCTGTCAACGCCCTTGATGAGGGTATTGAGTGAAGAGAGAATCCAGCGGTCAATCTCTGGGCGCTTCTCGAATGGCACCTGAGCAGCCTCAGCATCGAAACCATCTACATTAGCATAGAGGGCGAAGAAACTGTAGGTATTATATAAGGTACCGAAGAACTTACGGCGGGTCTCGTCCACACCATTAGGGTCGAACTTGAGGTTGTCCCAAGGCTCGCTGTTGGTCATCATATAGAAACGAACAGGATCGGCACCATACTTGTCAATCATCTCGAATGGGTTAGTCACGTTACCCACGTGCTTACTCATCTTGTTACCCTTGGCATCGAGAACGAGACCAGAAGAGATTACGTTCTTGAAGGCTACGCTATCGAATACCATGGTAGCGATGGCGTGCAGAGTGAAGAACCATCCACGGGTCTGATCCACGCCCTCGTTGATGAAGTCGGCTGGATAGAACTTAGGAGGAATAGCATATCCCTCGTAGGTGCTGTGGATGAGTGCATCGCGGTCTGCCTCTGTGCCACGTGCCATCTCTCCCTCGAATGGGTAGTGGAGCTGAGCGTAAGGCATTGAACCTGAATCGAACCAAACGTCGATGAGGTCACTCTCACGATACATTGGCTTGCCCTCCTCGTTAACCAATACAATCTTGTCAACGTATGGACGGTGGAGGTCAATCTTATCATAGTTTTCCTGACTGTAGTCGCCAGGAACGAAACCATTCTCCTTCAATGGATTGCTCTGCATGATACCGGCAGCCACAGACTTCTCGATTTCAGCATAGAGTTCCTCAAGACTGCCGATACACTTCTCGCCACGGTTCTCGTCACGCCAGATTGGCAATGGAGTACCCCAGAAGCGGGAACGTGAAAGGTTCCAGTCGTTCAGGTTCTCGAGCCAGTTGCCGAAACGGCCTGTACCGGTGCTCTCTGGCTGCCAGTTGATGGTCTTGTTGAGTTCTACCATACGCTCCTTGCGGGCAGTATCCTTGATAAACCAGCTATCCAATGGATAATAGAGGATAGGCTTGTCGGTACGCCAGCAGTGAGGATAGTTGTGCACGTGCTTCTCGCTCTTGAAAGCCTTGCCCTCCTGCTTCAACTCGTAGCAGAGTACGATGTTCAGGTCTTCAGCCTTCTCAGAAGCCTTCTTGTCCCAGACGCCATCCACATTAAACTGTGGGTCGTAGGCATTCTTCACGTAGTCGCCTGCATGATGAGCGTATGCCTCCTTGTTGACGCAAGCATTCACAAAGTTGTCATCGAGGTCTTCGATGAGATAGAACTTACCCTGCAGGTCAACCATTGGGCGGGTCTCGCCCTTCTTATTAATAAGGTAGAGGGCTGGGATGTTGGCATCCTTAGCCACCTTGGCATCATCGGCACCGAATGTAGGAGCGATGTGAACGATACCTGTACCATCATCGGTAGTAACGTAGTCGCCGAGGATTACGCGGAAAGCCTCACTCTCCATCTCGACGAACTGATCGCGACCATCCTCAGAAGCGAATACCTTCTCAGGATGAGCAGCAGCATATTCTGTTACGAAAGCCGGTGCAAAGAGATCTACCTTCTCGCATGGCTTTACCCATGGCAGGAGCTGCTCGTAGTGCATGCCTTCGAGGTCGGTACCCTTCATGTGGTCGATAATGCGCCAAGGGCACTGCTTCTTCTCCTTGTCGAACGGCAGGAGATCGCCTTCCTTGCACTCCTGGTCTGCCTTCAGATATGAACCTACCAGAGCCTCAGCCATCACGAGAGTCATAGGCTCGCCATTATAGAGGTTGTAGGTCTCGATGGCTACATAGTCAATCTTAGGACCCACACAGAGAGCCACGTTTGATGGCAGAGTCCAAGGTGTAGTGGTCCATGCGATGAAGTATGGCTTGCCCCACTTGGTCCACTCAGCCTTAGGATCCTTGATGAGGAACTGGGCAGTGGTAGTGAGGTCCTTTACATCGCGGTAGCAGCCAGGCTGGTTCAACTCGTGAGAGCTCAAACCTGTACCTGCACCTGGAGAGTATGGCTGGATGGTGTAACCCTTGTAGAGCAGGCCCTTGTTGTAGAGTTGCTTGAGGAGCCACCAGAGAGTCTCGATATACTTGTTATCGAAGGTAATATAAGGATGATCGAGATCTACGAAGTAACCCATCTTCTCGGTCAACTCGCGCCACTCAGCGGTGAACTTCATCACGTTCTCGCGGCACTTGTGGTTGTAATCCTCGGTAGAGATATACTTCTCTGAAGCCTTGTTGTCGATATCCTTCTTGGTGATGCCGAGTTCCTTCTCGACACCGAGTTCAACAGGGAGTCCGTGGGTATCCCATCCCGCCTTGCGGTGAACCTGGAATCCCTTCATGGTCTTGTATCTGTTGAATGTATCCTTGATACTACGTGCCAACACGTGGTGAATACCCGGGTGGCCATTAGCTGATGGAGGTCCCTCGAAGAAGATAAACTGAGGGCAGCCTTCACGCTCGTCGATAGACTTGTGGAAGATATCATTTTTCTCCCACGCTGCTAGTACGTCATTGTTTGTCTGAGTCAAATTCAGACCGTTGTGCTCGGCAAATTTCTTAGCCATATTATCTTATATTTTTATAATGTTTTTACTTTTGGGCGCAAAGTTACAAAAAAAATATGTTTTACCCAAAAATAGAAAGACTTTTTATATAATTATTTTATTATAAACGAAAAAGTTAGGAGTTGGAACAGCGCCCCGACTCCTAACTTTTTATTTCCCGTTTTATTAAAACTTCGCTGCCATGTATTATAAATTTTCAGCCTCTTGCAGCCAGATGGCAGATGCAGCATCACTAGGCATACGCCAGTCGCCACGAGGACTGAGGCTTACGCTACCTACTTTCGGGCCGTCTGGCAGACAGCTGCGCTTGAACTGCTGATTGAAGAAACGGCGCACAAAGGTCTTCAGCCACTTCTTGATGGTTTCCTCATCATAGCTATCAGGATCGTTGTCGCTGATCTTCACGCGTTCAAGTTCGGAATCAATAAATGCCTTCTTTGCCAACATGTAGATCTTGGCAGGACGGAAACCGAAACGCAGGAAGTAATAGAGGAAGAAATCATGAAGTTCGTATGGACCCACCAAATCTTCCGTCTTCTGCTTGATATTTCCATTCTCATCTGCCGGAATCA
>JAJWOH010000064.1:0-20155 GCA_021635485.1 Segatella copri
TAGCCTTCATTCTTACCTCCAAGTAATCTGTGATGAGGTGCGAACGACCTTCTGCGTCTGGAGTCCACGAGCCTCCGTTCTCATTGTTGGAGTTACCGACAATCAATCCACTAAAGAACTTCTGGAGCTTTTCCCAAGTGATTGTGCCCTTTACGGTGTCGTCCTTTGTCTTGTTTAATCTTTGTTCATCAACAGCTTTTGCTGAAAATACATTATAATCCGTAGGAGTTATGCTATCATAACTCTTAATGATGTAAATCGACCTTCCGCTTCCGCCATTACCATTAAGATAACTCTGTCCATTATAGACAAGTTCCTCTATCTTTGACTCCATTGCATTGAGGCGGGAATACGAAGGCTTTTCTCCAACATAATACTTCGCACCATCAAAAGGAATATCAAGGCTGAATTCATATCCAATAACTCTTGAAGACCTATAACTGTCATCATAACCTTTATTGTAAAGGTTAACCCTGTCTCCTACCCCATGCAAGTTGCCACGACCTTGATTGAATGAATAATTAGCCTCAGCGGTACATGTATATGTCGTAGGGTCTATTATTGACTTCTTCAAATTCTTAATAGAATCCGTCAGCAACTCATTGGAAGCAGCCGATACCAAAGTTTCGCCCAATTTGGTAGAATCCCAATTATAGAGAACAAAAGTATCTCCGTCCTTTGGATGCAAAGTTGTGTCCGGCAAAAAACGACCATAATCCTCATTAGCAACAATCTCAAATACCTGCGACTTAGGATTTATCTGTTCTTTTCCATCTTTCAATATCGGATTACCATCATCGTCCTTAAGTATTTCAGAAACTCCATCTGGATTAAACTCACATTCGAAGTCCATACCATTAAGAGAACCGCTTTGGAATACTATATGTAAGTTCTTGCCACTAAGAATATACGCCTTTCGGAAAGCCATATCACCTGTTTTTTCGCCATCATCATTGACAATAGTAAGCGAATTTACACGATAGAAAGTCCGTTTGATGTAATCACCCTCTTCGGGTGTACTTTCATCCTCTACATCTTTTTCGTATGATGTCACATTAGACGTTTTGATAAGATTTCTTGGATAAATATCATCATTTGTTGTTACTCCCTCTACGTACTGGTCTTCATGGAGTCCACCGACTTGTATATATCCGTTTTTCAGCTCAAAGCCATTCTCTGCTAACAATTGCTTGTTTTTGTCAGAGCATTCTGCTGAAGTAGGAAGCATAAGACGTTTTTCTACGACACCATCTTTTGTTATGTCCGCATCGGCATCATTCTTATATCCACTAGGCAAGTTCCTTGCAGCTCCAAAAGCATATACCCTGTTTGCATAAGTGGACTGGCTTTGTGAACTTGACATAGAAACGATGTTGTCGTTTAGTCTGAAATCAACAATCGCATTTGTATTCTCGCAAGTACCAAAATGTAGAATATTGCCTTCAAACCACCATTCACATTCAAACGTCTGAGCAATATTTGCAATAGCATCCAACACACTTGTGTTTGAGTAGGTTATAAGCTTTGCAGCATTTGCATCTACGCTCGCATCAATAACATAAGTATAGTCCGTTCCTTCGCCTTCAAATTTAGGGTCGTAAAGATAAGACTTGTCTAACTTCGCATAATAAGCTAGACTTTTCATAATCACCTCTACATGGGTACTTATTTTTGAAGTAAGAGAGAAAGTCGCTTCTTGTGAACCTGTATTCGGGCGATACTTCAATATTTTGTTCTTGAACTTACGATAATATGCATCAAATTGGATTTCATAGGAATATCCAATAGTATCATTATCTTTGGCCTTAGTTAAATCTATTAGCTCAAATCGTCCATATGGTGTATCTATAAAATCACCAATCAAGAAATATGTAGGCTTATAAAGCTTAAAGGAAAGCTTACAATAGTGAGACTGCATTAATTCATAGTGAACCAATGCATCCTGTGTTACGGGAACAGAACATCTTACATGTATGTTTCCGTCATTATCGTAATACTTTATATCAATATTCTTGTAAGTTTTCATAACTGTTCTATATCTTCAAATTCTTTCAACGTGAACATATCAATATCTGCATCAGTCAAGGCTCCCCTGTTCGTTGGATTATATTCTATGAACTTCAAACTCTTCTTGCCGATAGCCCCACCTTTCCCCCTTGAATAGGTAGGAGACTTCCTCGCACAAAACAAACGATAGACATCATCCTTTGATCGAGGAACTTGTATCGTAACAAAGCCATTATCCATAAGTGCATCAAAGGCTTTTACCCTATTATTGTAATCGTTATGGTCTTTACCGACTATAACGAACTCCAAGGTAATGCTTCTTTCTGCCTTTTTGGGACGGATAGGAACAACCCTAGTTCCGTGCTCAGTCCTTACTTCATTGGTTATATAACTTTTATTGTCTGCGTCAGCTTCCAACGCATCCAAAAAGCCATACCCCATCTTGACCCGATAGGTATTCCAAGCATCTTTTCCGTTTATGATAAGTTCATTCGTGTTCATGCCAACAAAGTTAAAAACAAAATGAGGAATAATATTATATTATTATCACAATGCTTTCACTTAAAATTTAAGTGCAAAAAGGGCGCAAATCCTAAAAGGAAATGCGCCCAAAAACAATAAGCATTTAAAATTATGAAGTTGTGTTTTCGTTTCCCTTTACCTTTGCAGCTAACGCTACTTTATCTTCTGCATCCTTGCGTATCTTTTCAATTTCTTCAGCAGGAGCGTCAGTTAGAGCCAGCATTTGTACAGCAGTCTCTAAAGAAAGTACGCCTTGATTATATAGTTCCGCTATTACTTTCCACTTATCCTTTTTGTCATCCTCGAAAGGTTCGGCAAAATCGAATTCGACCTCCAACTTATCCAACTTGCTTCTCATCTCAGGATATAGTTCCTTCATTACGGCTATAATCACATGCGATAATCTACCGACAAGTTCTTCATAGATTTCCATTCGGTTCGCTCGCTTGATGTAACCCAATACCAACGCTCGTTTTATACCGACACTAGTAAGCGTACTCATAGCTTTCATTAGTTCCGGTGACATATCCGGTGTAAACGTATCAAACAATATAGACTGAGCCAAGTCTTCTTTCTCTGCCTTGCGGATTTCGGAATTCTGAGGTGGGTTGATATATTCAAACCTAGAGTTCTTGCCTGTAAGTTGTATGAGTTTACCTGGCTTGTTCCGCTTAGGGATTGATTGTATCACGTCAGCAGTAGCAGCGGCAATAGGGTCAGCAAAGTAGTTGTTAGTATCTCCAATCTTGGAATCAAGCATCTCTTCACGTTCCATTCTTGGCTCTGCACCATCCCATGCTTTAGGTTGGCGAAAGTAGATGCCGTTAATCTTTCCTGTCGGATTAGGATACTTATACACTTTCCACCCAAAGCCACCACGTTCACAATGATAGTTAAAAACGGATGTCAATATATCCCAACATTCGATAGTCTTTGACTCTCGCTTTAAGGAATAGCCTACAGCAAAAGCAAGCATGTTTCCGTATTGGTCAAACAACTCTCTCATCTTATGTCCCTTTGAGCGAGCTGCAACATACACATCAACATGCATCTTTCCGTTTTTTTGCGAAAAATTAAAAACAAAACCGCTTTCGGTTTCTGCTCCGGCAAGTCGCTTGCATTGACGTAGCTTGGTATTGAAGTATATATCCTTCAAGTATTTTTTATATAGTTCAAAGGCTTCATCGTCACCTTCAGTCTTCTTCCACATAACCGGATTGCCTAACAAGAAGAACAATTCTACCTCATTGATGTATCTTTGTCTTGTTCTTGCCAACTTCTCCGTCCTGTATGGCTTTTCTCCCTTTACCCATTTATCTTCACGGCTCATCACCTTATGGGTTTGTGGATTATATTCCGAAATGGCATTATCCACATCGAAATCATGTTGTTCCATCATATTTACGACAGAATCAACATCATTATCTTCCAAACGTTCGAAGATGCTTCTCTCCACACCCAATGCATTGAGCGTGAGGTTTCGAAAATATGTCTTTATCTGAATAATTGAATCTACAAACATCCTTATAACTTTTTGAAGCAAAGATAATAATAAACAGGGTTTCTACCTACCATATAGGGCAAACGCCTTTCACTTAGTTTTTAAGTGAATAAAAAAGACTATTTACTAAAGAATTTATCTTTATTTAGTAAACAATCTTTTTTATTTACACTTGACTTTTATCTACTCTTATAGATTACTTACACTAACAACCTAATAATTAGATACTTGTATTTTTATTACAAAAGTAATTATATTTGTCATTTAGTATACTCCTAAGTCTGATTTAGATGCTTTTCTTGGCTTCATCACTTTACCGAGCAATACGGCAAGAATATAATACCTAGCAGCATCTATCAAATGGTTATCATGGTCTTCGGGAACATTGATGTAATTACCATCCTTATCCTTTGACCACACATATTTACGGAACTCGCTCTGTAAATGGACTGATTGCTTAGTTGTGAAGATTTCGAATGTCTGCATCTTGTCAATACCAGCCAATATAGAGCCAGCACCCTTTTGTGCTCCATATATAACTATTCCACCAAGAGCTACCTCATCTATAAGTCTAGGGTCAGCACTATCCGCATACACAAACAAGCCTTCGTCCGCATAAGGGCGCAAGAATCTTATGATGTCGCTAGATAACATTTCCGTTCTATAGCAAAGTTCCTCTATGTATAGGCGATTGTCTACGATGCCGCACTTTACAATTGCCGTATAATCTTTTGAATATCCCCAGTCTACACCGATGGCTACTTTCCTTGCATTGCTAGGGAACTTATCAACGATGCCTACATGCTTGAATATTGCGCCCTCTGATACATCCGACCATCTACCAATCATTATATGCGCATATTTCTCCGGCTCATTCTCCTTCATCTCTAACACCTCGTTAAGGAACTCCGGTGATAGATGCTTTATATTATCAAGATAGGTCGTATGTATATGAAGTACTCTAGGGTCTGTACTGATCTGAACGGGAACGCCATCAAAATACACCTCTTTATGAGTCTTTTCGATGAAACGCTTATATACCCAATGATTTGAATCACAAGGGTTCATAATGATTATTACTCGGTTGTGCAAGCCTTTCTGACGGATTGAAAGCATGATACGCTCAAAATCCTCCTCACTCGTCCATTCCTCAGCCTCATCAACGACAAACGTAGTCACACCATGAATAGACTTTAACTTCGCAGTCTGATTACCGCTAGCCGTATGAATACCACGGAACATGATTTCAGCTCCCGTCATTTTGTTGACTATATCCGTCTTCGTGTTCTTGAAATAATCCTGTGTGCCATCTATCTCTATTTTCTCTTTAACCTCTGGAATTACGGAAATAGCGGCACTCACCATTGTATAACGTGTATAAAGAATCTTATGTGCTATCTTTCTTTCTGCATTGTATTCAAAAGTAAGTCTTTCGATAAACTGAGAAGCAGAGAAACTTTTTCCTGACGCACGGCTTCCTGTTATAAGGTAAATGAAATGCGTCTTGTCGTTATACAACGGATAATAAACGGAATGTGTTTTTGCCATTATTCACCCTCCTCTTGTTCTTCTGCTTCTTGCTCAATCTCTCTTTCTATCCACTTATTGACGGATATACCTTTCTTAGGGTCAAAAGGAATGCCCTTTTCCTCTTCATCCTTCTTACCTCTCTGTATCTCTCTCCAAGTCATATCGTAATGGAATAGCCAAGTTGAAAGAGCTTGTACGTTAGGTGGGGTCTCCTGCTCGGTTTCTCTAGTTTCCACTACTATATCATCTGTCATAACTCCATCTACAACCATATGTCTCTTGGTGGTTGTCTTGCCCTTTACCTTGACACCTCCAAGGGCGCATTTAAGGAATCTACCACGCACGATTGCATTGATAAACTCTCTGCCACGCACGAGGGATTGAGTTATCCTTTCGCCTCTTTCCGCATTTTCGTCTTCATTCCAATTCTCGTATTTTCCGTTTTTCATTCGGTTGAAGACCTGTGGATTTAGGTCAACCCCAAACTTCAAACCAAGGGCGTAGGCAATTTCAGAATCCTTCTGACCTTGCTTTGCAAGCTGTTCTATCTCATCGTAGAAAGCATCGCCATTGTAATCAAATTTCGGTTTTGCCATTTTCTTGTATTTATTATTGTTTCGCTATATATTGGGCAGATGGGATTTATACCTTGCCTCTAATTTTGTTATACATATAGAAAGGAACGGCTAGTAAGAACATTGGTATTGCCAATATCATAGTTATAGCCAAGTTCGCAATCTTCATTAATCTTTTTCCGTTTGCCTTCATAATCTTTCGATATTTATGAGTTGACCAATTGTCCTACCTTGTTTATCAAAGGAGTAAAGAGACACGACACCCACATATTGAATGCGTTCTTTCTCCTCTTGCCAAGAAACATAGAAACAATCATAAATGGAATGAGCATACCTATTGTTATTGCTGCTATTATGTACCCTAGTAATATTCTTATAATCTTTTTCATTGCTTATTCGTTTATATTCGTTTTGCTACTTTCATAAGCATTTCTCCCTTGATTACCTTGTCGGTTTCGATAAAGCCAAAGGTGCTCATAAAACGTTCCTTGTTCTCGATGTTATCAAAGGATAGCATGACGTAAGACTCGGCTTCTAATGCCTTTTCCGCTGCCTTGGTGTTTACTTCTTTCTTCACCTGCTGCATACGTTCCTTATTCGCTTGGTATTGAGCCTCTTGCTGCTGATTGGCTATAATTTGATTTTGTTCTATCTGTCGTCTCTGCTCTTCTTGCACTTCCTTTTGTGCTTGTACTTTTCTGTTTTCGCTTTCTTGGGCAAATGGGTCTAGTAAGGAATTAAGTTCTTTACCTAACTCATCTTCGCCTTCAGTCTTTACCATTGCATCATAGCCGAACAGGGATAAGTCTTCTTCCGTTAATCCGGCATCCATATAGTTTATGTCCGGAAGTAACTCACGGACTTTCATGTCATCCCATTCTCCATGAGCATTCTCGGAATTAAGCATGAAATTCAGTTCAACTTCGGTCTTGTAATCCATATTTACAGCCTCAGCCAAAAGAGTATAATCCTTTTCGGGATAGCCCATAATCTCATCCACGATGGTTACTTTTTGGTTGCCGCCTACGATGGTCATTGTTTGCTTATTGACGGTTATACCACCAACAACGCCATATTTTCTTATGGAACGTTTCAATGTAGCTTTCTGCTGCGGTGAAATCTTCCTTGGATTATATGGTGCTATCTGCACTTCGGAGCGTTTGAACTCTTCTTGCTTGCCTGTGAAATAATCTCTTGGTTTCGTCATCTTATCAACTCATTGTTTCTTGCAAAGGTATGAATAATAATTGTTTAAGAGAAATGTTTACTTGCGTGTCTTTTCACTTTGTCTTTTAAGTGAAATAACATATCGCAACAATATATCAATTGGCTTGCATTTTGGTTAATTTTGCACAAAAAAGATATGGGAGACGTTGGTAATAATGGGGCATATGCTAGGCTTAGAGCACAAGCTACCTCTATGCGGAGAAAAGCCGAGTCGGTTGGTAACAAGCTACAAGCTATAGCTGAAGGTATAGCTAAGAAGTATGGAGCAAGGGTCACTCCTATCAATTACAAGAGTGTTGACTCCATTGTACGCAAGGCTAAGGGCGAGGCTAATGGTATCAAAGACATTAAGGACTCGTACAGAACAACCATCATCGCAGATAAAGGGTCAATACCGAAAATAATAAAAGACCTTAAAGGCAAATACAAGGGCTTTGAGTTCGTTAGACTCAAGGAACAGAAACTGGATACTGGCTATTCTGGAAACATCATCAATATCCGGAACAAGAAAACCGGACTTATTGGTGAGATACAAGTTAACACCGCCAAGATGATTTACGCCAAAGAGAATTACTCGATAGCCTACAAGCTGTTGGGTGGGAAGACCATGCGAGAAATCTATAAAGAGACCAAGAAACCATCCGGTTGGGGACATGCATTATATGAGCAAAGTAGAACCGCCAAGAGTAACGGAGGTAAGAAGCAAAGGTCGGTATCTATGCAACAAGCTTACTATGCAACATTTCAATAATTAATATATTTAAATTTCAAGTAATAAACATTAATTTGTTTGCAAGTTTAATATATTTTTTATATCTTTGCATTGTAATAAGGAGATAAAGACTATGAACAATAAAGATAAAAACAAAATCAGCCACCTCCTTAAAAACGGAGAGTCGGTTTATGTTTACTATTGGGAGGATGACATCGTTGTCCGTTATCAATATGTAGATAAAGAACTTATGTGTTACCCTAAAGGTAAAGGACGTAAGCCAAAAGAGTTTAAGTTTAATGAGAACACCTATGCACAAGATGCTCTTGAATTAGGTGAGTTAATAACGAAAGAAGAATATGAAAGATTCTGATATGATAGAATTGTGCCTTGGTATCGCTTGCAAGGCGCACAAAGGACAGATTGATAAAGTTGGATTGCCTGTTATATTGCACCCTATCCATGTAGGAGAAATGGGTAATAGTACCGAAGAGATTTGTGTCGGATTTCTCCATGATACGATTGAAGATACGGATATGACCTACGACAAGCTGTTATCACTAGGTGTTAGAAAAGACATTGCCGATAGTGTATGTGTCCTAACCCACAAGAAAGGTGTTCCGTATTTTGACTACATACAATCAATCATTGACTCAAAAGATATGGTTGCAATACAAGTCAAAATCAACGACCTGCATCACAACCTATCGAGAGCTAAGAAGTACGGATTTCAAAAGCAATATGAAAAATGTACTACGGCATTGTCAATGATGGGAAGGTTCTTTCCACATGAAGGACAATACTACCCATCGTTCGAATATATTCCTTAAGATGTACGCTTACGTGTTAAATTCCATCCGTATTTCTTTGCGTATTCTTTCATAACTTGATATTGCGCACCAACATTACCTCTATCATTAGCTTCCGTGACACGTTTCTGTATTTCGTTTGCTTCACGATTATAACTAGACACCTCACTTGCACTAGGGACTTTTCCTCCTTTCGTAAAACTAGAACGCTTTCTGTTTAAAGCTAGCACTTTCTCGTTTATTCGATTTCGTATTCCGCTCTTTGAAAGATACTCTGTCTGTTTTTGCTGAAGGGTTCGTCTCCATTGCGAATTTTTCTTACCAAAAATATCCCATGCATCCGATTCTGAAAGTCCCCACCCTTTACTTGGTCTCTTCAAAGAATACGTATAATTCTTTGTAACTGCTCGAATCTCGGAAGCGTTATGTGCTATAGTTGTAAAAATGTCAGCTCCAGACAAAATTGTGCCAACTCTTCCAGCTATAGTATCTCCAATACCTCTATTAGGATGGTTGTGAGTAATGATGGCATCTTTGTAGTTATAGCCAAAAGGTAATTGCGTACTATGTGCCTTTCCTGTTTGGGAATGCGCTATTTCTTTTCCGTCCTTATTATAGGCATAAATACGTTCTGTCTTTAGCTTTCTAATCTTAGCTTCAGTGTCAGACAAAGCCGCATCCAACCCACGGCTATGTCCGGCATTGATTTGCCTATCCGCTCTTTCGCCTCGTTGAGGTCTGCCTCTATATCCTCTATCTGCCATATATAAATCTCCTTTTTTATTTTGCAAAGATACAAAATTTGCAAGGGAGTACCTACATATCAAAGGTTTACAACTTCACTTATCTATATTGTGCAATCATTCTTAATCTTTGTTGTATTTAACCTCAACACCAATCATCGTTTGTTTCACAAAAACCGCCTTACAAGACAACAACTTTCCATTCTTAGAGAATTCTTTATCCTTGTACCTAATATCATATTTGCCAATATGGTAATCGTAGCAAGCATCAATACAGCTCTCTACAAGCTTCTTCTCTGCTTCGAAATATGGCATTTCCTTCTTGCTCACTTTCGCAAGCCACCCACCACCTTGTATTAGTTCGAATATTCTTGAATACCCATCACGCAAGCCATTGCAATATGCGGCATAAAACTGCACTTTCTGAAGAGGAACTTTTGTACCTTGTTCCAACAACTTGACAGCCAACGCCCTAGCCTCATCATCTTGGCTCTGCTCTAGTATCTTCATTGCATGGTTTACAACTCTTCTTTCCTGTTCCGTCATGTTATTTAGAATTTAAGTTTTTCAGAAAGTTCAATCTGCCTTCTACTTGTGTAAATGTGTCATCCAACTCATCGTCACTCATAGAGGAATAGAAAGTATAACTGCATGGACGCATAGTAAATCCATCAATCAAGAAGACAGAGAACCACATAATTCGCTTTACACTACATTGTTTCAGATTAACTTCTAATGCTCCTTGCTCTACTTTTACGACAATATTATTGGTTGATTTAATGCTTAACGCCTTACCTAAAACATCATTATATACTTCATTCATTACTCTTCTCTTTAAATCCTACATATCTCTTCATTTCACTATAAGCTCTCTTCATAGCCTCAGCCGGAGAAAGATTATACTTTTTCTCAATATCGCTTGTTATATCCGCAAGATGCTTTCCAAACAACTCTTCAATATAAGAGTCATCTTTCATCCGCTGAATACCCCTTGCATATATCTTAGCCTTATCCATGCCCCATTCCAATCCCATTTCGTGAATAAAGTCATCCAATTGCATAAGGCTTTTCTTTCCGAAGTTTCGGAATTTTATCATATCGAGCTTGGAATATTGTACCAAGTCTCCAATAGTATCTATGTCGGCTGCCTTTGTCACATTAAGGACACGAACTGGTAAATTACAATTAACTAATCTGATGGAGAACAATGAAGTGGGAACATCTTCAGGTTGTTCTTCTTCTTTTTCACCCTCTTGCATAATAAACTGCATTTTTACATTCTTAATTTCCTCTTTCAAGGAATTGTTCTCCAGCTTCAAGTCTACAAGTTCTTCAATCGCATAGTTGAACTTCCGGATAGCCTTAATAACAATCTGGCGCACCCTTTCTCTTGAAAGTTCAAAATTGTCGGCTATATCACTAATTCGGTCTCCATTGAAAAATGCTTGCATAATCTTTTTCTCTCGTAATCCGTATTGTGCCGTTAACTCCAATAACATACAAAGTGAACTACCTATTTTGTCATAGCTGAAAGAAGAAACGTTCAACGCATCATGCATTAACATTTGTATCTTAGTATTTACCTTGCGCTCACTTGCCAACAACTCTTTCTGCTCTCTATCAAGTAAATCCTCTGAGACAGATAACATCTTGTATTTCTCGGAATACTTCTTAACATCATCGGCATTCACCCAAAAGCGTTTACTGCTTTTATCATTGTAGCCTCCAAGCAAGCCCTTGTTAACCCAGTTCGTAATCGTCTGAGGGTCTACACCTAAATAAGCAGCGGCATCATTTCTTGTCATTCTCTCCATACGAAACCCTTTCTTTTATTTTTTGTTCTTAAAATATTCACCATAGGCATTAACCAAATCTTTTTCAGTAATACCTCTTCTCAAACAATCATTAGCGAAATCTACTCGTACATTATCATTCCTTTGAACTTTATTGTATCGTTCTGAATACTCTTCAATTAAGTCCGCAACAACCATATACGCTTTAATTTGGGAGGTTTTAAGCATGTCAACACTAACAAAAGTCTTGCATATATTGATACCTCGCCTTTTGTCAATCTTTTGCAGATAAAGCCCCATACTTGTAGCAATAACCTTACTTGTATCATTCTTATAAATAAGTACCGTATAGCCTACTTCTCTTTCGATGTGAGCAAGCACCCTATTAATTGGCATGTTCTCTATTCCCAATGCTCGCTCGGCATATCTCCGCAAGAAATGAGGCGTATAACTGAACTGCTCTGCACTATTCTCTTCGTCCAACAAGGAAGTAGCACATACGTAATCGTTCGTTTCCTTGCAATAGATAAACATGTCAAAATAGAATTGTCTTATGTTCCCTCTATCTACAAACACGCATACTTTGTACTCGGTAGCGTCTTTCGTCTTGAAATCATAACACTGAGTTGTGTATCGTCCCATTCCCTTACGAAGCTCACGGATGAGTTTCTTTGCTTTTTCGATAGCAAACTTTTCTAGCATAGGCTTATCCTTCTTGAATATATCAAAGAGTTCACGCCCTGTCATTGAACCTATAATCATTCTCTACCCTCCTCTTTTTCGTTCAATTCGCTAGTAAAAGAACTTTTTAATCCATCGTATTGCTTTACCACCTGTTCCAAAGCCTTATTCTTCTCACGCAACTCATCACGCTCTAAGAGTAACTTTCTGTACTTCTCTAACTCATATCTAACTTCTTTCGAGTGAAGCCTCTGTAGCTGATTGTTGAGTTCATTAAGTCTGTAGCCTTGTTCACGTGTTTTCTTACGAAGATGACATAATTCTTCTTGCATTTTTGAATAATTCTTCAATACCCTAAGAGTTATTCGCTCTTCGGGTATATCCTTATTCACATCATTCTTTCTTGCCTTACTCATAACTAAAACTCCTTGTCCTTTAAAAATAAAACGCTCCCAACCAAACAACAAATACCTTTCCAGCCAAGCCTCTTCGCTTGTATTGTAGCCAAAGTATTTATAGGTTTATGTTTGAGAAGTCCATCTTCATCGCACAATAATATGTTATTATCATCAAGATGAACCAACTCGACATAACCACCAACTAAAGACTGAGCCTCCTCTAGAGTAATCTTTACTCCATTCTTTGGCTGCACCTCTTTGACGATGCAGCCTACCTCGTATAACTTCATGCTCTATAAATTTAAATAAGACATCATATCTTGAACGGCATCCATATCTTTTTCGATACAGTCATCATACATGCTTTTAATACTCTTAGAAACCTCTAATATTGTAAAGCAGTAGTGTTTACCTTTAAAGTAAAAAGGTAACTCATTACAATTCGACTTGTTTGCCGTGAAATTATAAGGACTCCCATGATGAAAGTCAAACTCAAAAGAGCTGTTGTTATCCTTGCATCGCTCTACGACCTTACTTCTCCATTCTGCAATATGTGCTTGCATCTTTTTCTTATTGTTAGAAGCTTCTAACCATAAGGTAGATTGCGCAGCTTTCGAATGATAATAGTTTCCACTATCTAATATCTCCAGCTTAATGCAAAAAACTTGATTTACTGCAATCGGTTTTAATGCTTTTAATGCTTCATCCAAAGCGATAGCCAAAGCTCCACTCTTACAATTATTTGCCCTAAATTGGCTTATAACTTTATATGCAGTCTTCTTATCCATAATCTTAAAGTTTTAAATTTCAACACCAAAATTCTCTGCAAATATCTGAAGCATTGTCAGCTCCAAAATAACTTTCTTTGCCTCGTCTTCACTCATATCATAGCATACTGCAAAACGCTGACGTAACGTAGCACAATCCATATCGTGACGCTCATTTAAGAAAGCTATCATATTTCTTACTAATTCTTTGATATTCATTATCTTAGACAGTTTTTGCGGTGTGTCTCACCTTTTTTATTATTTATACTTTTCAATTGTATTAAAGACATTATCTAAAGCCTCATCGCAATATGCCGTACTAGTTACACATGCGCCTCTAGAAATCGCCTTGTAACAATCTCTAAGACCAAGCAAACCACCAATAAGCTTAGATGCATCATAGCAAGTAAACTTATTCAAGTCCAATGCATCAATAGCATTAATACCATTTTCTGTAATAACACCTTTAATATCATTGATGAACTTCTTCTGCTTTTCGGTAATCATCTTCATAACAATTGTGCTAGTTTTTAACGTGCTCGCTCTGCACTATCTTGCAAGAAACTTGTCTTGCGGCAAATCTTCAAGTACCTCTTAAAGACATTGCAAAGATACGAAATAATTTTCTAACATGCAAATGTTTTATGGTTTTTCTTTATTTATTTAACCTTTCTTTACTTATGATGTTTCTATATTGCATACATTAACAATAAAGGCAGACTTTCACAAGCCTGCCAATACATATAAAGAAGATAATACATTATTATATATAAATTAAAAAGAACATTATCTGTTGTCATACCTGTAGAGTATTACCCTACTTTGTGGAAATACCTTATATATACGTTCTAAGTCTTCGGGTGCATTATCCCTTAGCCATGCAAAACAATCCAAGTCCAAAGACAAACCGCCTGACGCATTCCCAACCTCTGCATTCTCCGAGCGCAATGCTCTGGAGTACATTATCGGCTTAGGCAGATGCCGATGTTTCATATATTGCAAGATTTGCTTTTGAGTAAAATCAGCAAGAGGATAACAATTTCCACCATGAATGTAATTTTCATCCTCATACGACTTCAACATAAGGCTTCGGTTCATCGAGTCTGCTTTCTTCATACCAAAGAATACGTATTCTATTCCGAAACGCTTTTTTAAGGCTTTTACTACCATAGAAAGATTAAGAACCTTTACTTTTGGATTCGGAACGCAATAAACTCCATAATGAAGATTGTATGTTGTATTCCAATGTGGTATCTGCTCGAACTCTATCTTCGGGTATCTAGCCTTCAGCCAGTTTATCCATCGTTGTATATGCTCTAAGTCTTTTACGAGATACATAAATACACATACTATGCGCTCAAACTTATCATATAATAAGTCCAATGTAACAATGGAGTCCTTGCCAAGAGACATCATAACGATACAATCCTTACTCTGTTCACTAGCCATATCAATTACCATATTGGCAACATCTATGGGATTCTTCCTCACTACAAGAGGCTTTACTCGCTTGCGTCCCATATTACAACAAACCTAAAATCTGACTTCCGGAAATACGCATAGAGTTAGCGGCTTCCATGTGCAACATATCACAGAAAATCTGCTTTTGTTCAAAACTTTCGAAATCAATGAATATGAAGTTATCAATATCTTCCTTTCTTTTCTTTCCGACATCAGTACAATGCTGTTTCTGATCCTTGACCTCTTCCTTTGTCATCTTTGGCTTAGCTGCGTGCTCGGCCACTATCTCTTCAGATGTTTTTTCGATGTTGGGTAATTCGGTCATTGGCGTTGGGGTCGTAACTGAAATTATAGGTTCATTCAAGAAATCCTCGCTAAAGTCATCCATGCCCGAATCCTTCAATGATGCTTCCAAATCATCTTGCAACATCTTGATTTGTTCAGTATCCTGTTCCGTGAAGCCAGCAGCCTTGAAGTCTATTTCATCTATGCTAAAGTTCTTGGCAACCAAGTTGTAATCTATCGGGTCTTGCGACTTCGCCATAAACAACAATTGCTCTTTCTCGGTCTTTTCGTCAAAATCAACGGCTTCTACCTTGATGTCATAATCAGTTTCGGGAGTACCATCATAACCTTGGATAAGGTCAACGCTCATCACTCGTTTATGCCCATCTATGAGATTTCCAGTTGTCTCATTCCATTGAATACCTCCAATGAGACCAACTTTCTTAATATTGGCTTTTTGCTGTTTGATGTCCGCATCGGTATGTACCTTCGGGTTGCAAGGGTTCAAGTTTATTTGAGACCTCTTGATTATCTTTGTTTCACTTCCTTTTTTCATTTCAGTTCCTCCTTGTTTTTATCAGCTTTCAACAGAACTATCCTTGCCATTGGGAATACCTTGTATATTTTCTCTAAATCTGCCGGATAAAACTCTTTGAGAAATTTCTGATACTCAATATCCTCAACATCAACTCCTGAACTTTGTTTATTCGTTCCATTTGCTTCTGGGTTCTTTAAACGATGGTCAAGAATATAATCCATTATTTCCTTGTTTTTATATGTAGATAAAGGATAGAATTTCTTCGTCTTCCAATTGATAGCTTCCTTTCCATCCGTATAACTTCTAAGCATAAGCCGTCTGTTCAAAGAATCGGATTGTTTAAATCCATAACAAGCCCACTCTACACCAAGTCTCTTCCTGAGTTTTTCGGTTATATCAGCTAAAGTCCATTGTCTTTGCTTAGGGTCTTGTTTTATTCCCATATATCCGGTTTTTATATCATAAAATAAAGCATAATGAGGAACTTGAACAAACTCAATGTTCGGGTACTTGGTTTTAGCGTAATTATAGTAACGCATAATATGTTCCAAGTCTTTTACTATATACATGAATACTACCACAACTCTCTTGAACTTCTTGTAGCATAAGTCAAGCAATACGATAGAATCCTTTCCACTCAGAGAATGGAAAAGTAATATACTATCTGTCTCCTTGGAAACATCATCAATGATTTCTCTTGCTCTTTTTAGTTCTTGCATACATTATTCTCCTTAAAAACAAGGGGTGAATGAAAGTTAATTCATTCTACCCCTCTTGACTTTTAACCTCTTCTAAGTCTGCGGTTTACACGTTCTGTGACATTATTTGCTGCTGTACGAGCTGCCAATGTACGCATAGCACCACCATAAGTAGTTCCTTGTGCGCCAGTGTTTCGGTACTCAACATTTCTGCCACGTTCACGTCTTTCACCAGCCCTAAGACCAGTTGTACGATTTGTTACCGCTCTCCATTGAGAATAACGATAACCTCTTGATGCCTCTGACATAGTTGTAACGTTTTAAGTCCACGAATCATAAACTACTCCCCTTGGGGAATTATCTAGGCTCGGTGGACTTACGCCCACCTACTTTAGAGTCGTTTCTGTTACCTTGTCAATAACAAAGAAGAAAAACAAAGGACGCTCTTTTTCCTTTTTAAGCTCCAATGCTTCGTACATTTCATCCAAATCATGGCTATCATACTTTTCGTGAAGAAAATCAATATCTTCTTTCATAACGATACAAGTATCATTTACCAAAACATCACAATCAAGATACCACGAGTTGTTATAATCATGGAAGTGGATTGTCTTTACTACTCGCAATGGGTCAACAATACCCTCCTCTTGCGCTTTAATTACATCCTCTTCTTTACCATGCTTTTTAAGGAACTCCAAAACATCCTTGTCAAACAAACGACCAATATAATGGTCTGTATAGGCTCTATACTCAACCTTCTTCTTGCCTTCAAGAATCTCCTTGGCATTCTTTCTTGTCATAATCAAGTTAAGAACCTCAATAGGTTTGGCTGGCTTGAAATCGGGATACTTCTCTTTAAATGCACTTACCTGCGCATCAAAATCTTCTTTGTTATTACTCATAATTAATTATTTCAAGGAACGCAATGCAAAGATAGCATAATTCTTCCATCCAAGCAAATGCGTTCGGGTTATTAAACTCACTTTTAATAAATGGTGAAAATTACTTGTTCTCTAAAGGTTTGGTTGCCTTATTAATTTGCATCCGTTCCTTTTTGCTAAACATATCATTGTAATTCTGAGAATCATCAATGACAAACTTTTCTTCTTTCTTCATATTCATATCTCCTATATGTTTTAGATAATCATTCTTAATCTTTCTCCAGCAATGCTCGCATCTTGAAGACTTCGTGAACTCTGTCGGCTCGCAAGGGTCAACATCTTTCAAAGAATCAAACTCATGTGGCAGTACCTTAAACACGTTCTCAAAATGTTCTTTATTGTATCTTAAAGCTTCGTCACGATAACGAAACCAAGTACAACATTCTTGAATGCTTGTGTTCTTGCTGAAAATCAAATATGCTTTATTCATAATCCGATACAGTTGTTTCGGTGTGTCTCACCTTTTTATATTACGATGCAAAGATAAGAATAACACCTTAATTTTGCAAGTTTTTTAATGCTTTTGTTTCCGTATTTAAACATATTTCATATATCGAAAGAACTTTTAATCCTTCATCACCTCAAAATGGGCATCCATAGCCTCAACAATATTACATAACGTATCAATATCGGCATTAAAACGCCCCATCTCAATATTACGAATGTTGTTGGGCTTATAACCGGACTTTTCTGCCAGCTCCTCCAATGTTATACCACTAAGTTCTCTAACCTCTTTAATCTTCTGCCCCATTATATAGCGATAGAGATTTCGATTACGATGTTTCTTGTCATCATCGGGGTTTCTTCTTTGCTCTAAATAAGCAATTTCAAAGTTCCTTACCTTCAGACAATTAACCATGTTACCAAATATCTTATGCTTAGGGGGAAGAGGAAAACCATCGGCATCTTCTTTTACAAGTTCTATTTCGCCACCTTCAGTAGCTTGTATGTACTGAGCGAAGCGCACCGCATCATCGTAGTACATTTCCGTAAATCTTTGTATCATATTTTAAGAATTTTCTGCAAAGGTACACAAAATAACTCACATTTGGTCAAACTTGAAACATACAAATAGGTTTTATTTGGTATTTTTAAGACTTCGCTGTACTTTTGCACAATAGGAATAAAAATAATTTAAATCATATAATTATGTGGGTATATAGCGAAAAACAAAAGACGTGGGTCAACCTTGAACAAGTTCAGCGAATTGCTAGCGATGGGCAAGGTGGGTATCTGTTAATCAGTCAAGATGGCAAGAAAACATCCATCGACCAAACTTGGTATGACAAGGCTATGCGTTGGGTTGACCCTGACTGGTGGGAGAAACACCCTAATGGCGGTAAGGACTCCTTGAACTTCGAAGATGCTCTGAAGGCTATTATGAAAGCTACAGGTGCAAAAATGGACAAAAAGGATAAGGATAAGAAAGAGGGGGAAGATTAGTATTTCCCCTCTCTCTAAAGAATCAAGCATCGTTCTTCGTCTTTTTTATCAATTCCGTTACATATTCAACAACCTTTTCGTTTGCCTTATTGATATTCGTAAAGTCCTTTTGAATATAAATATCAGTAACTTCTAACTGCGAAACGTGATTGAGTGCTTCATGAATGGTATACTTATCAACACCTAGTTTATTTCTTGCTATAGATGCCCAAGTATGACGGGCTGAGTAGAAATCGAAACGAGGAATGCCCAGTTCGTCAGCAATGAAATGCAATCCCTTATTTATATGCTTATTGAAATTGGCTGCATTGCTATATTTCTGATAGAAATCAAAGACCCTTGTTGTTCCCTTATATTTTCGGAACAAAGGTTTGATGATGTCAGGTACGACAATTTCTATGTGGGCATTATCGTTTCTCCTATCTCTAGTTTTAGCTCTATCGTAGGCGAGTACGCCCTTATTATAGCTGACACATTCATATATGTCAACAGAGTTCATTCCCATCAGAAAGAACGAGAGTACATAACAATCCCTTGCCATACCTACACGTCTAGTCCCCTTGAAATTAAATACTCTTACAAGGTTCTCTTCACTGATTACTCTATCTTTTGTCTGCGGAATATCCCTCGGAACGGAGAATTTATCAAAAGGATTACTTTGGATAATATCATTTCCATTCGTATTATATTCTTTGATAGCTTCATTGAAGATATGCCGCATATTGCCCAAGTATAAGGATTGTGCCCTAGGATGACCATCTAGGAATTTCTTATATCCGTTAAGGAATCTGTAGTCTATGAGAGAAAACGGCAGCTTACGGCAACCATTATAGCGTGCAAGGGAATTGAGCATAATCAGATAATTCTTCTTTCCCTTATTGTCGGATTTCTCAACCCACTCTTCGGTAAAGGAAAAGAAGTCTAAATCCTCTGTTTTGTTGCCTATATCAATCAAATGCTCACATATCCAATCAATATCCACATCTTTACCTAGCAAGTCTACCTCTAAGTCATAGAGTGCATCCTTCATAACATTCATTTTATCTTCAATCGTCTTCAATATCTTACGTGAAGAAATCTTTCCGGCTCTAGACAAGTCTGAGTCGGAAACAACTATATTGGTAGGAAATCTTTTTCTCTGTCCCTTATGAGAAAGAACAATAGACACCTTTCTTGTTTTGTCTTGCTTTGGTTTTCCAAGCTCGTATGTTATTGTAGCCATAATATTTTTCCTTTAAATTTACAATATTTTGCGGCAATTTTGCGGAAAATGCGGCAATTTTGCGGCAATTTTACACTTTACTTGTAGTTCTCAGAGCCTACTTGTGGAATTTTAAAATCTTCTAATAAATCGTTTCTGTTACATAAGCAAAAGTTCATTATACGTCCATAAACGCCTATTTTATAGCCATTTATAAAGAAAAATGGTGAAACAACCTATACGATTATTTCACCATTTCTTGTTTATATTTATAGTGATTCCGTTGGGGTTCGAACCCAAGACCCACAGCTTAGAAGGCTGTT
>JAJWOH010000211.1:0-3441 GCA_021635485.1 Segatella copri
ACAGATTTCACAGATGCTCACAGATTTTAGACCTGTTCGGTCTGGAATTTCGCAGATTTTTATTATCTTTGCAGCATGAATAGGAAAAGAATTAAAAAGGAGTTAGCTAATTTGGGTCAGCGTATGCTACGGATGCCTCGTACCCGAGGATTCGGAGTACAGTCACCTACAGCCTATTCTTTCCTGCGCAAGGTGGTTAACGAAAAGGAATTTCTCAGAAATTATCGCCAGACTCATGCTGGAATCTCCTCCTATCCCCAAGATGCACCCCGACAGAAACGTCTCCTCTTCCGCATCAGAACTGTTTATCCAAATGTAGTAGAACTCTCTGCTTCTTCCCTGCTAAAGAGAGAGGATTTCCAGCAGTTTCTCTTGAATGTGTCTGATGATACGGTTTTAGTAGTTACAGATATCAATCTCGATGCAGAATATAAAAAAGTATGGTTGCGTCTCGTAGCTGATAATTGTACCGTTTTGACCTTTGATTTGGTTGATTGTGGTATAGTTTTCTTCGATAAAACCAAATTTAAGCAGAATTTTAATGTAAATTATTGATTTGTGCGTAAATTTGTTCCATAAATATTTGGAATTTAAAATAAAAGTATTACTTTTGCAGCCAAAATAATAGAAACGTTAAATTATAGAGCTATGTATTGGACACTTGAATTGGCTTCAAAGCTTGAAGATGCACCATGGCCTGCAACAAAAGAAGAGTTGATTGACTATGCAACTCGCTCTGGTGCGCCTCTAGAAGTTCTAGAGAATTTGCAGGAGATAGAAGACGAAGGCGATGTTTACGAAAGCATCGAAGACATCTGGCCTGATTATCCTTCAAAGGATGACTTCTTGTGGAATGATGACGAGTACTAATCGTTCATCGATTACGATTATCAGAATAAGATAATGGAAATGAGCCATATAGGTGATTTCTCATGAAATTCCTATATGGCTTTTTGCCGTCTTTTACCGCCAATTTTACCGTTCTAATGGCCTTATTTTACATAATTAAATGATCAATAATCGGTATATCCTGAAATTCTTTCTTTTCTGATCGGTTAATTTCATCTTTTCTTCTCTTATTATTCTCCTTACTTCATACTAAAATCATCTGAAGTTTATAAAAAAGGAGTGATATGATAAACTTTTCTACTATCTTCGCGTACATAGTGCCATAATTAATAAAAAGGTATTTTAATATGGGAAGAATTTCAAGACTTTATCCGAAAGGACGATTGAGACTGCGTATACCAAAGATGGTGCAGTCTGGTAAAAAGTATCCATTGTATATAGAATACAATTGGCATGCTGATTCTATTCGTAAATCAACTGGTATAAGTGTGTCAGTAAAGGAATGGAATGAGAAAGGCTATTGCGGTATTGGTGAAATACGTGCCACGACTGATATTGACTATAAGTATTATAATCATGCTCTTCATAAGCGTATCGAAGACATAGATGTGAAGATACATAAGTATTATGAAATGCATCAACATATTACTTGTGATGTGATTCGATCTTTTCTCGAAGACAATGACAATGCTTTGCGACCTGATGAAGGAAAAGACTTCATAGAGTTTGCTAAAGAGTTGATGGAAAAACGTTATGAGAAAGGTAAGATTGGTTTCAGTACTTGCAAGAATGGTATTTCATATCTCAATCAGTTTGAGGAATACCTGTTGCTTGAACACAAAGGTACACATGGTGAGCATAAGGAATTCATTTATGTCTCAGATATTAGTGAAGACTTATTGCTTGACTTCCGTAAGTATCGACTCTTGGCAAAAAAGAAAGCAACAACAGTCAACAAGACTCTATGTCCGATTCTTCAGGCGTGTGAATATGCTTGTCAGTTAGGTTATATCTCTCATCAGCTTAATGCATCTCTCCAGGACTTGTATATGAAAGAAGAGGACCGGCTTGATGAAGAAGAGAGGAATATCAAGTATCTCACTGAAGAGAGACTTGCTGAGTTAGTTTCCGTTTATAATACCATCGAACAACCTCGACGAAAAGAGTTTTTGGAGATGTGGCTGTTTGCCTTCCATGCTTGCGGTATGCGAATGGTTGATGTGATGACGCTCCGATGGAAAGACATTGATTTCAACAAGAATTTCATCAGTAAAATACAAGTCAAGACGAGAAACCGAAACACCATACCTTTGAGTGAACCACTCATTCGTATTCTTGAAAAATGGAAGGGTAGAAACAAAGTCTTTGTTTTTGATCTATTGCCAGAGAACTTCGATATAAATGACCATGAGGCGATATACCGTCGTAGAAATTCCTGGAATAATACCATCAATACTTCGCTTCGCTGTATATCTCATGATTTAAAATGGAATCAAGACTTGACTTTCCATGTATCAAGACACACTTGGGCAGTTTTAGCGCTTGCACACGGAGCTGAAATCAGTGAGATAAGCAGATTGTCAGGTCACGCTTCAACAGGCGTCACAGAGCGAGTTTATGCAGAATTCTTGCCAGACAACCTTGCGACTGTAGTAAGCAAACTTGGCTTCTGCTTCATTCCTGATATGAATGCCAAACAAAAGAAGGTGGTATCACGCTAAACAGAGTGATACCACCTTCGATCAAATTTGTAGCCTTTATAGTCGAAACTATCAGAATATCTTGTAGTCCTTGCCAGTAAGCTTAGAAATTGGCTTGAATAAACGCAATAGAATGAGCCCTATCACGATAAATGCTATTCTGACTATTACTGAACCACCCATAGTAAAACCGTGCCATACGAGGAAAATGGGTGAGCACATGAGGGCTACGATGATTAGGCACATTAGAGCTGCTAGAAATGTTTTTGGTCCCATACGTCAATAATCTAATGGAGCTATGAAATGATCATCAGGCAGGTCGTGAAAATACTTGCCATCTGTATCATTAGTCACATATGTTTCGTTTTCTGGATCTTCTGTAGCGAAATAGATTTCCAAATCCTTGAAACGATTTTTGAGAAGAACGCGGAAGTCAGTAATCAATGCGAGTTCTTCCGCTTCTATATAGAGAAAGCCTTCTGAAAGTTCGCATTTCTTGATATTACCACAGAGATTGCAAGTCCCATAGTCCACACCAAGAGCTAAGATGATGTTTCCTTCCCAATCATCGGCCTCGTCTTCTTCCATAGCAGGGCGTTCTTTCTGTATGAAAGTCTGATAGAGGTCATATATCTCTTGCAACTCTTCTTGTTTTCCCACAATGTGGTAGCGTACTTTTATATTATGCATTTGGGATGCAAAGATAGCTAAATCTGATTCCATGTCTTGTCAATCGATTTCACTACTGTCCAATAAAAAAGGGCAATTCGATCTTTGAAACAGTTGAATTATAGTCTTTTATGCAGTATTTTGCAATGAAACGGACTTGATTTTGTACAATAGTTCGTTAATAATTCAATAATGTGCTAAGCAGCTATACGCTGTAAGCACG
>JAJWOH010000212.1:0-3411 GCA_021635485.1 Segatella copri
GCTCCATCCAGATACTCGCCAACGGCCATGCGCCCTGGCTCCTTAGTCATCAACTTGAGGTCGATACCCAATTCTGTGTTTGGGTAGAATCCCTTTCCTGCCTTACCTGAACTTTCATTCATATTGCCATTTAATACTATATTCATTTTTACTTGAGTATTAAATAAGCCTCTCTGGTACGATGACGTTCGAAGAGGTTTCCCTGCCATCTTTTCTAGTACCATCATTCCCCATTTTGTGATTTGCAACTCGCCTGATGGGTAGTCATCCTGTTGTCAGATGACGGGTGCAAAAGTAAGAAGAAAAAGCCTGGCACAGATGCTTTTCCAAAGTGCCGTCTCCAAAGTTCTCTGAATTTCTCCGATTTTCTCTGTTTTTCTCTGATATCCTCTCTACGTATAGTCGCTTTTTTGACTTAGGGGTACAAAAAAGCGACCGATACCTGAACAAAAATCAAGTATCGGTCGCTATCAGAAGATATAAATCTCTATCAGGGAAGCACCAGTCGCTATCGTCTTCTAGTCCTTATTATAATATTTACAGAAAGTCTTGTATCCGAACCCTCCTTTCTCAATCGGCATACCCATTCGTATCAATTCTTCATGGGCATTTTTTGTGTTTTGTGGCAGCAGCACCTTGCCCTCCTTTTTCAGTATGTTCAGTCTCTTGCAGATTTCCTGTACGTCAAATTGCTTTACCAGTCTCTCCACCTCTTTATGCACTTTCCATCCTTCGTCTTCATCGAGTGCAGGATGCACAAAATGGAAGAGTTCCTTCTGAAAACCTTCTCCTGCAACTTCATTGGTTTCACTAGCTTTTTCTGTCACCTCTGCCTCGTAATTCTCCTCCGTCACCTTTGTTTCTTCAGCAAAAAAATCCTTTGCAATCTTCATCATCTGCTGTGCAGACAGATTGCCCTGGATAGTCAGTTCTTTGTGCTGGTTGTTGTAAATAACATTGCCTGCATAATAATTATTACTCATATTTTTTCCTTTTTTTATATTCTTGTAATATTTTTGTATATCTATAATTCTGATGGCAGCAGAGCAGAATTCCCTTCTTCCTGGTGGTCAAGATGCAGATGCTTACTATGAACATCAAATGTAGAATCTCCTGCATGATAGTGCTCTGCCTGAATCGTAGGCTTCTTTGCCACCTCTTTTAAAGCCTTCGTCTGTTCCTTGATGGCATTAATCTGTATACCTTCTCTTGCCTCTTCAGAAAGGAAACGCTCAGTCATATTGTCAACCCGAAGTTTATACTCTGGGGGTAAATATGAAATCTCGTGGTAGATGAATCTCTGCAAAACCTCAACATCTTCTCGTCTGACTAGAGTTTGGCTGTACTTGATGATTTTATCAATAAGGTAGTCTTCCTTCTGGCTTGTTAGAGATGGGGTAGGAGCAAAGCTGTTTGTTGGCAGCCCCAAACGCATGCGCAGACGGTCTCTAATCACGAAAGCGGTAAGCAATTGGCGATACTTATCCAAAGGAATGCGTGTGTAGTGAGCGCGTATGAGCATGGCTATCTTATCATCATTGGAATAAGGAGCCAATGCCGGAATATTGGAAAGTTCTGTCTCTATATCTTCCAACCATGACATCATTTTCAAATTATCTGGTTTATGACAGTCGGCACCTTTTAAGTGCAACCAGTCATGCCATGCCCTTTCTGCTTCATGGGTGGATAGTAGATGGGGGAGCCAGCTTTTGCGGAGCTTCTTCTGGCGACCCTCATTGCATAAACCGCTCAATAAGTGTTCTAGTTCATTCGCCATATAGCGCATCTTGTCGCCCTTTTTTGCTTCCATAGCTTTTATGACATTCTCTATTCCCTCCTTCGCTTCGTACCATAGAGCGTATTTTCCCATTGTTATTAAAGTCTCTGTGTATTCCTGAAGCTCCTCTTCTTCATCAGAAGTTAACGTCTCATGTCTCAGAATATCTATCATCATCATCGTAGCATCTTCTACGCATAAAAATTCCTCTGTCATAGGAAATAAAGGCAGGAGCGGCTCCCATTCTTTCCAATGGTCTTTATGCAAGATGGGCACAATTGGAGTAGAATCAGTTTCTGCTTCAACAAAAAAATAGCCCTCTGCAGAAATTATAACCTCCTTAACCCGAGCGCGGAAATAACCCCGTCCGCTGGTTGTCAATGCAGCCTGAGCCAATGATTTGTATTCTTCTCTATTACGTACATAGCCTGCCTTCCGACTCGCAAAGCGCGCAACAAAAGCTTCTTCATCAGTTTCGTTAGTAGGTTCGGGTTTTACCGAAACATAGGGGTGCTTTCTGTCCAGCATGGTCAGAAATTCTATCGTTTTTTGTTGTTCTTGTGCAGTCATATCCTCACCTTTTACGTGGTTAGAATTTACTGCATATTGTACCCCAACTATTTTTATTAAATCTCCCATGGTTTGGTTTTTAGATTTTTGGAAAGCTGAATTTTGTTATTACGGCCGTCCAGAGTACAAAGTTACAAAATTAATTCCTATTAGCATTAAAATGTAACATTTTTAACATTATTCGTAATAAAAAATCTAGATTTCGCCTTTTTTTGTGCAGCTTTTAATAAAGAAGCTCCTGTTCTCCTTTCTATTTTCCACTCTTTCCTTCGCCTCCAATCTCTCCTCTCTCGCCCCCGTTCCAAGCGATTCCATCGCTTGTCCCCCTTCATCCTCTCTTTTCCACCCAGCCTCCTCTCCAAGCGCCTCCATTTTCCCTATCTCCATTCCGCAATCCTTTCCGCCATCTCATTCAGTTCCAAGCATTGTTCCCTGGTAATAGTCTTCTTCTCCATATGGTAATCCCAGGGGCTAATCTGAAGCAGCAGCCCCTCAGAGCAGGCATAAAAGCTCTCCCCGCAAGGCTTATACAACCTTGGGAACCCGTTCTCCCTCAAGAGCACAATACGGTACCCCCGGTTCATAGCCTCGCGCAAAACCTCTTTCTCCTTAGTCGAGATAGCAGCACTCAGCAGCACGCCACCACGTTCTCCGCAAGCCAGCCATTCCTCGCGCAAGCGCCTCAAATCCTCCTCAGAATACCGGCGATGTACAACGACCGCCACCTTATCAGGAATATCGAGCAAGAAACAGTTGCCCACCATCTGGCATCTGCGACCCGCCACCTCTTTATTCTGCATCACGGTAAAAAGCCCCGGGTTCATCCTCTTCACCATCAGTCTTCTCGGGTTATCATCCAAGTATTTCTTCCATCCCTCCAGTTGCCTCTCATGCAGCAGGACCTTGTCATTATACCCCAATTCAAAGAGCCCCTTCCTTGGTGCCGTATTCATCCCATAAATCCTCCAGTAAGCCTTGTTGCATCCCATCTTAAACCCCTTTATCACCATTCCCAGCGAACCCATCTCTTTCTCTCTTTTCGCCGTCATCCCAATCGAGCCCGC
>JAJWOH010000065.1:0-12543 GCA_021635485.1 Segatella copri
GAACCTACGACAGAAGCCTTCTTCTGCTGACCATAACCAACGACTACAACTTCGCCGATGGCGTTGTCATCTTCAAGAGTAAGTTTGAACTCTCTCTTCTTACCAATCTTTACTTCCTTGGTCTTCATACCTACGTATGTAAATACGAGGATAGAATTCTCAGAAGGAACACTGATGCTGAAATTACCATCTAAGTCGGTGACCGCACCGACACTGGCATTACCTTTCACTTTTACAGTGGCACCTATCAGAGGCTCACCTGTACCGTCAACAAGATTACCCTTGACCTGGATATTCTGTGCCTGAGCATTCAGGCTGCAGAAAGCTCCCACCAAGCATAAGGCTGCTGTCCGTTTCATTGTTAACACTTGTTCAATCATGTTCTATTCATTTTTGATTTATGCTTTAAAAATTTAGGCGTGCACAAAAACTGTTTATTCACGGCGGCAAAGGTATGGATTTCTTTCGAAACATACTTTGCGTGGTGTAACAGAAAGTTTATCATTTTAGAAAAACCTTGCGAGAACGTATTTTTCCATTACTTAACAGTTGTTTTATTATATAAACACCTGCAGTTGGCTTTTCAACTTCTTTTCCTTCTATATTATAATATAAAGTGGAAACCACGTCTGCTTGAGTTTCTGTTTGTTTAATTCCCGTTGTATTTTGTTTCAAATACCACTCTTTATACCAGTTCATACAGGCATAGCCGCAACATTCTTCGAACAATCCGTGCTTCTTGGCATTCTGGAAACCAGGAATCACCTTGCCCGTTTTAAGATATTCATCAATATCGTAATATTCCTGTGGATGGGTAATCGTCATTCCGATATTGCCAAAGTGGTCATGAACTGCCTTCCATGCCAATCCCCATTTCGAGGTAGATGCTGTTGCCCAGCTTCCCAGGTTAGGTTGTATCCACTCTCCCCACTCATTATAGTGACCTTCGCTCGCCTTGTCCGGATCTTCCGGACTCCAGTCTATCTCCGTTACCATGATAGGCTTCGTCTCTACCATCGGCACCTGACTCTTGAAGTTGCGGATGAAAGCATCGTGATTGCAATTCTTATCGGTCATTTTTCCATACCATCCGGAATAAACATGTACTGCATAAGAGAAGTTGTCCTCGCTATCGGTGATAGGATACTTGACGTAATCCTGGTACTGGCTCTGATAACCTGCGCCCGGAACCCAGATGATTCCCTTGAAGCCCTGCTCGCGAATCACATCCACCACCGGCTGGAAGTAATCATGCAAAGCCTTTTTTGGATCCGTTCCGTCTGATGGATGTACTCTCACAGGCTCATTGGCCAGTTCGATGGAGATTACTCCTTCATTCTGCTTGATGTATTCATCGGCAGCGAAGGCCTTCCATATAGCCTTCAGATAGCGGTTGTATCTGTCGCCCACACTGATGTCCTGAGGGCATACGCCCGGTGGACGTACGATGACATAGAGTCCGTGAGCGATGGCATCCTTAATGAGGGGGATATAGAGCTTCTGGAGAAAAATCTTGTAGCGAGACGGGCTGAAAGCCGAGATATCGGCCTCGTTTTCAGCCTTCTTGTTTGGGTCGTTAGTCCAGCATGGATCCATGTGCAGGCGGAACACCGTACAATAAGCGCCCTGCTCTCTGTCTGTAATGGCCTTAAACTGCTTAGAGAAATATTCCAAGCAAGGTTTGATGTCGGCTTCCGAATAATCAGCCTTCCACTGTTGCCATCTCCACCCGTTGAAGTAACGGTTCGGTGTATCCATCACACCATGAAGAACCACAGTTTTACCATTGGCATCTACCAGATTCTTACCCTGCACACGGAGTGCCGGCAGATTATCTGCAGCCAGCCCCGCCATTGACAGCATAGCCATAGCGAGTGATATTAACAATTTCTTTCTGTTCATCGTTACAATTATTTTTAGATTTATCATTATTTGTCAGTCACTTTATTTTTTCATGAAGGATTGTCAAGTTCAAGTCTACAGAAAAGGATGCTGGTCTTTTAAATAGAATGGCGCGTAATCACTACGCACCAATCCCGAAAACCAATTAATCATGATTCTATATAAAAACCATAATATCAAAATCTTTTAGAAATTCTAAACCTATTCTACAAACTATTATGTATAAACCTAACTAACCTAAATATTCTAAAATATACAACTTAAAAACCGATGCAAAGATACTCCTAATCTATCATATATACTTTATAATAAGTAACCAATAGTTTTTCCCTCGTATCACATGTAACATTATCTTTATTCTACGTAACATTTTAACATCTTTTTCAATATATTCTCGTAAAAAACATACCTTACCATGCATTATTCTCCCATTAATTTTGTATTTTTGCAAACGAATATAAAAAAGCCAAAAGACAATGAAACCAAGAATCATGATGATTTCCATTAAATCAAACCTCAGAATAGTGAGATACATCGGTCTTTTACTGATGTTTATCTTCTGCCTCACTGCACAGAACATGATGGCGCAGCGAGGAAAACTTTTCAATTCAGACAACCAGCTTTCGAGCAATCTTGCCACTCAGGTGTTCCAGGATTCAAATGGTTTCATTTGGATTGCCACCCGTAACGGCTTGAATATCTATGATGGCTATAACTTTACGACCATCAGAAAAACCAAGGAAGACGACAGAGGACTGAGCAGCAATTACATCAACTGTATTACACAAGATATCCAGGGCCATATTCTGTTGGGTACAAACAACTCTCTCCTTTTATATAATGGAAAGAGTTTTGCCAATATTCCGCTGCTCGACTCCAAGAACCAGCCTTTCAGCACCTATGTAACCCAGGTTTATCGTCTGAAAAACAACGATATTGCCGTAGTTACATCGGGATATGGAATTATGCTCAAGAAAGAAAATGCAGAAGTATGCCATGCTATGAAGGGCGAAGTGGAGAACCTGAAATTCATACATAAGATTCTGGAAGATAAACAGGATAGACTTTGGATTATCCTGGAGAACGGCAAACTATACCGTGCCGACAAGAAAGGGAAACTGACCAAACAGATTCCTGGAGCAGAAACGCTGGAAGCAAAAGATATCAGGCAAGACAACAAGGGCAACATTTATCTTGCTACCAAGAATGATGGTATTTACCTTCTCAAGGCAGGTTCAACCATCTTCACCAAGATAGCCGGCATAGGCAATCTTCCTATTGATAACATCTATATCAGCCGCGACCAGCGCTTGTTTATCGGTTGCGACGGTATGGGTATCTTCGTGTATAATCCTATAACAGGATTCTTGCAAAATAATCCCCTGTTCAGCCGCGAAGTAAATCTTGCCAAGAGCAAGGTTACCAGTATTATAGAAGATTTTACGGGAAACATCTGGGTGAGTATGCTCCAGAAGGGCGTATTCATGCAGTCGCAGGCTCAATGTGATTTCAACTATATGGGCTACCGTTTGGGCAACCGCAACGTGATAGGCGAAAACAGCATCACAAGTCTGTGTGCCAATCAGGGCAACCAGGTCTGGGTAGGCACCGACAAGGATGGTCTTTACCTCTTTGACATAAAAACCGGTAGCATCAACAGCCATCTATTAAGCAACACCACGGTACTGGCACTCTGCAAAGACAAGAAAGGCAGAACATGGGTAGGAACCTATACTGACGGCATCGGATTTATAGATGCGGGGGGGTCTTTCCATCCATTCAGCCTAGGCATTGGAAACCAGGCGGGCATCTTTGATATCCAGGAAGACCCACAGGGAAATGTCTGGTTTGCTACCATGGGCAAAGGACTTTTCCGCCTTTCTCCTGATGGAAGCATCAAGCAATGGAAAGCACAAGATGGTGCCGACAACAACCTGAAAAAGAATAGTATTCCTAATGATTACCTCGTGAAACTCAGCATCTCAAAAGATGGTAAGCGGGTTTTCGTAGCCACTTCTGTGGGTCTGGCTTGCTATGACCAGCAGAAGAATAGCTGGACTTCCACTTTCGGTGGCGTCAACTGTCTGAACAAGGGCTGTTTCTCACATTGCGTTTATTCTGACAGCAAGAACCGCGTATGGTTTGGCACTGAAGACGGCGCAATCTGCTATGATCCGAAGAAGGGATATGCTCATCCGAAGATCTATAACACAGAACTTGGACTTTCTGACAACAGCGTAGCCAGTATCATAGAAGATTACAAGGGCAGAATCTGGATAGGAACTAGCTGTGGCTTAAACCAGGTAGATACCGAAAAAGGAACTATCAACAAGTACTTCTCGGATAATGGATTACAGAGCAATGAGTTCAGCGATGCCGCAGCCTGCACGCTCTGGGGAGGAAAGATGCTGGTGATGGGCGGAACCGGCGGTATCAACTGGTTTGATACGGACAAGGTGAAACAGCATCCTTGGCAGGCAAAAGTTACCATATCAGGACTTCTTGTGGACAACAAACCTGTATACCGGGATATGGAATCGGGCATCTACACCATTACAGATAATGGGGTATATAACAGCGACAAGTTCTCCTTATCTCATGAAGACAACACCTTCACCATCCAACTGTCTACTCTTACATATAATAATGTAGAGCAGATCAGTTACGCCTACAGCATCAATGGTGAGGATTGGCGAACCATACAGTCTGGCATGAACGAGCTGTCATTCTCACACATGCCAGCAGGCACCTATAAGTTCCGTGTCAAGGCCATCTGCAACGGATACGAAACCCCTGTCAAGGAGTTCTCCATCATCGTCCACCCAGCCTGGTATGCCAGTATCTGGGCTAAACTCTGCTATCTGCTTGCCTTCCTGGGGCTTTGTCTGCTCTATATCAAGCACCGCAAACGCAAGATGGAAGACCAGCTTATATTGCAGCAGCATATCCATGCGGAAGAAATGGGCGAAGCAAAACTGAAGTTCTTCATGAACATCAGCCACGAAATCCGTACCCCATTGACCCTTATCCTCACTCCGCTGTTCACGCTGATAAAGGAAGACAAAGACGCTCACCGACAGGGCATCTACGATATGATGCGTAAGAACTCGGAACGAATCCTGCACCTGATTAACCAGATGATGGACCTGAGAAAGATTGACAAGGGACAAATGGTGATGCACATGAGCGAAACCGATATGGTTGCCTTTATTGGCGATGAATACAAACTCTTCTGCCAGCAGGCGATAGCCAAGAGCATCCAATTCACCTTTGAGCACGAAGACGAGGCCCTCCCGGTATGGATAGACCGCGACAACTTTGACAAGGTATTGATGAATGTCCTGTCAAACGCCTTCAAGTTTACTCCTGCAGGCGGCAGAATCCGTATCACCCTCTCCCACTCGCCTCATCATGTCCGCATCGCCATCAAGGACAGCGGCAAGGGCATTCAGGAGGAAAAGCTCGAAACGATTTTCCAGCGCTTCTATCAGAGTGCCACCACTTCAAATGACCGGAATGTAGGTACTGGAATCGGTCTCGACCTGACGCGCTCGCTCGTGGAACTGCACTACGGAACCATTACAGCCGCCAACAACAAGACACTTGATGAAGCCGACTGGAAGGAAGGAAGCCAGTTCCTCATCACGCTGCCTCTGGGCAACGAGCATCTGAAACCGGAAGAAATGATAGATGCACCGGAGCCACAGACTGCTGAAGACATCAAGGAACTGGAAGAAAACATGGAGGAAGGAAACGAAGAGAATGCTGCCGATACAGCCAATGACGCCGAAGAAGATTTCAAGAGCAAGGCAAAGAGCACCATCGCTGTGGTAGAAGACGATGAGGCAATACGTAATTTCCTGAAGACCCAACTACAGGAAACCTACAATATCCTTACCTTCTGCAACGGAAAGGAGGCGCTGCCGGAGATTATCAAGCAGAAGCCAAGCCTCGTTATCTCAGACATCATGATGCCAGAGATGGACGGCAATACGCTCTGTACCAAGATTAAGAACAATGTGAACACCAACCACATTCCGGTGATTCTGCTTACAGCGATGAGCAGAGAGGAAGACCAGCTGACCGGTTTGCAGTCGGGTGCCGATGCCTATGTGGTGAAGCCGTTCAATATGGACATTCTGCGCCGCACCATCATCAACCTGCTCAACGTGCGCCGTACTTTGAAAAACAAGTTTATGGGCAACGAGAGACAGAGCGACAGGCAGCTCGCGATAGAAAAAACCCCTTCGCCAAAAGACCAGCTGATGGAACAGGTGATGAAGGTAATCAATGATAACATGGATAATGAGGACCTGAGTGTGGATATGATTGCCCGCGAAGTAGGACTGAGCCGTGTGCATCTGCACCGCCGAATGAAGGAACTGACCAACCAGACGCCACATGCCTTCATCCGCAATACCCGTCTGCAATATGCCGAAAAGTTGCTGACCCACTCTAACAAGACGATAACAGACATCATGTTTAGCTGCGGTTTCTCCAACCCAGCCAGCTTCAGCACCATGTTCAAGAACTTTTATGGCTCTTCGCCTCGCGATTATATGCAGGCACACCGGAAAATCTAGCCTTTTCACTGCAGAAAAGGCCAGATGTTTCCCAAAATAAAGTATTTGTTACATATAGAGATGTTTATGATACGCCTCGCAAAGTGTTGGTAACATTCTGTGGGGGTATATTTAAAAGGAAAGCGGTAACTTTGCAGCAGAATTCTGAATACATGTTTCAGCCATGAGTTCAGATACTCATTCTGTAATTTTAAACCCAATAATAAAATGAAGAAAATTGCAATCTTATCGCTTTCCCTGACGCTTGCAGCCGCTGCACAGGCGCAGACAGCTGAGTTTGACTATTTCAAGTATGCGGGCAATGACGCTCGCTTCAATGTTGAAATCGACAAAACTCACCAGTATTACAACCCGGTACTGGCTGGTTTCTATCCAGACCCATCACTCTGTCGCGTAGGCGACACCTACTATCTGGTAAACTCTTCGTTTACCTTCTTCCCAGGTGTACCTCTCTCAACCAGTAAAGACCTGGTTAACTGGCAGCCAGCCGGTCATGTGCTCACCCGCCAATCACAGGTTCCATTGAAGGGCCAGCACGTATCAGGCGGTATCTTCGCACCAGCCATCAGCTATAACAAGAAGAACAAGACTTTCTATATGATTACCACCAATGTGGGAGCCGGCAACTTCTTTGTGAAATCAAAAGATCCTTCCAAAGGCTGGAGCGAGCCTATCTATCTGAAGAAGATTGACGGCATCGACCCTAGCTTCTTCTTCGATGACAACGGCAAGGGCTACATCGTTCACAACGGTCCGGTAGTTGGCGGTGCCGATTACGAAGGTCAACGCTCTATCCGCTGCTTCGAATTCGACGTGAAGGGCGACAGCATCAAGGGCGACTTCAAGGAGATTCTGCGTGGCGGAACCCATGTAGAGGCACGTCCTATCTGGATTGAGGGTCCTCACCTCTTCAAGAAGGGCAAGTTCTATTATCTGATGTGTGCAGAAGGTGGTACAGGCGGATGGCACAGCGAGGTTATCCTGCGTGCCAAGAATCCGATGGGACCATGGGAGGAATGCCCTAACAACCCTATCCTTACCCAGCGTACCGGTCTCGACCCTAACCGCAAGGACCCAGTATCAAGTGCTGGTCATGCCGACATCGTAGAAGATGGCAAGGGTAACTGGTGGGCTGTATTCCTGGCTTGCCGTCCTTATGAAGAGGATATGTACAACACAGGTCGCGATACTTATCTCCTGCCGGTAACCTGGAAAAATGGATGGCCAGAGATTCTTGCCAAGAATACTCCTATCTCTACCGTTGGAGAGAAGGCTGGTTTGAAACCTGCCGCAAAGAATGAGTTCTCAGGCAACTTCTCTTATGTGGATAACTTCGAAGTTGATAACAATAAGGCGGGTCTGAAAGAGTTGAATCCACGCTGGATGTTCCTCCGCGACTTCGTTGACTGTTACAAGGTAGAAAACGGCAAATTGAAGTTCAATCTCCTGCCAGGCAATATCTACAAGCGTGAGCCGATGTCTGCCATCTGGGCACGTCAGCAGCACGGAACATTCACAGCAGAGACTGAAATCAACTTTACTCCTCGCAACGACAAGGATATCGCAGGTTTGGCACTTCTCCAGAAGGAAGACCACAACTTCGTATTGGGTAAGACCATGAAGAAGGGCAAGCTGATGATTACCCTGACCCGTGCCGAGAAGAACAACGTAACTATCGCTTCTGCTCCTATCAAGGGAGGTAAGCTGAAGCTGAAGGTAGAAGGTCATGACAGATATTATGATTTCTATTATGCTGAAGAAGGCGGCAACTGGCAGCTTCTTGCCAAGGGTGTGGATGCCTCTAACCTGAGTACCCAGAAGAGCGGCGGCTTCCTCGGTGCCTGCATCGGTCTCTATGCTTCTTCCAACAAAGAATAAGGATTTGAGAAAAGATTAACGTTTTAGGAATAGATAATTAAAGAAAAGGTTGATACCTCGCGTTTTGCCTGGTATCAACCTTCTTTTTTTATTTATTCTTCACAATATCCAATGTCATTTTTCCTACCCAGATAGCGCTCTTGCCGTTCTGGTCGATTGGCACCGGTTTGCCATCGAGATTATTCAGATACTCCAACTGCTTGAAGTAGGTATGGCTATGACCGCCCAGTATCAGGTCGATGTCACGGGTGGCTGGGGCTACCTCGGAATCGTCGATGCCATCTATCTTCCAGCCCAGGTGGGAGATGCAGATGATGACATCACACTTCTCTTTCTTCTTCAATATCTCTGTCATTTCCTTTGCCTTGGCGATAGGATCGAGATACTTGATGCAGCCATAGTTGACTTCGGTTACCAAGCCGGCAAGTTCCGGACACAAGCCGAAAACGCCAATCTTCAGTCCCTTGCGCTTGATAATGGTATAAGGCTTTACGATATTTGCCAGTTCGGTACCGGTGAAATCATAGTTGGAGCAGACGATAGGAAACTTCGCCATCTTGAAGATGCGCACCATGTTGTCTATTCCGAAATCAAACTCATGGTTTCCGATGGTAGCAGCATCATATTTCATCTCGTTCATCAGTCCTACTTCCACATCTCCCTTGAAGAGAGAGTAATAAGGTGAACCCTGCGAGAAATCGCCACTGTCAAAGAGCAGCAAGTCGGGATTCGCCTTACGCTCCTGCTTGATCATCGCCACCCTACGGAGGAAACCGCCACGATTGGCTGTTGCCGTATCTGCGAGATTCGGATTGATGGGCATCACGCATGAATGCGTATCGTTGGTATGGAGCACTACGAGTTGCTTTACTACCTTTGCCTCTTTCCCTGTTTTAGCCTGAACGGCTGCCGGCTGCATCATAAAGGATGCCAGAGCCAGACCTATATATAATAATGTATGTTTCATCAGAATTATCAACTATAAACTATTAACTATTCTACCACGCAGCGACCTTCAATCTTAGATTCCACCATCTTGCCCTGTGCCTGCATCTCACGGAAATAATTCATGATGATGTAGCGCACATTGTTCTCTTTCTGCTTAGGAGCAAAGACATCGGTTCCGCTCTTGAAGGCTACGAGCTGGTCATTACCTCCGGCAAGATAATCGAGGGTTGCAACGCGGTAATTCTTCTCCGGATCAACTGGTTCACCGTCCAGCGTAACGCTCTTCAGTTTTCCATCCTTGGTGATTACCATTCTAACAGCATGGCTCAAGCCTTCGCCGCCACGATGAGCTATCTGCTGGAAGAGTTCCAGAACCTTATCGCCCTTCAGGGTCAGGAAACAGATTTTGTTCTCGAAAGGAGCCATATCGTTCACATCGCCTACAGTAACCTTACCCTTGGCAAGATTAGAACGGATGCCACCCATATTGTAAACAGCGAAAACAGGCTGTTCTTCAAACTGCTTGCCACCCCATACCAGGATGTCACAGAGCAAGTTACTGAGTTCGCTCTCCGGACGGTGACGGGTCATATCATGAGCAATATGACCTACAACAGGGCCCATGATACTGTCTACCTTACTCTTATAAGGAGCGATAAATCGGGCAGCCTCAGCATCAGGCTGTGCATCCCATTTCTGATCAACCAATATTCGGGTTCTCTCCACCTTCGCCACCTTGTATTTCTGGGCGAAAGCCGGACTTGCCATCAGCAGCATCACCGTTGATGCAAGTACCACCTTCATACCATTCTTTTTCTTCATATTTATTGTTATCTTAATGTTTTGGAGTGCAAAAATACAAAATAAATCTGTGAAATCCGTGAAATCTGTGGGAAAAGACGCTGACCAGAAAGAAAAATAGTTAAATCTGCGAGAAAAAAGAAAGAAAGTGTCTGAAAATTTGCGAGATACAAGAAAAAGTAGTAACTTTGCACCCGCTTTTCGGCGTAACCGCTGTTGTCTGGGCAGAAGTGTTGTCCAAGTCCATGTTGCGTTGGAACGACAAACAATTTTTAATTTTATACAAAAAATGGATTTGATTAAAGTTGCTGAAGAAGCATTTGCAACCGGCAAGAAGTTCCCTGAGTTCAAGGCAGGTGATACTATCACAGTCGCTTACAAAATCGTCGAGGGTACTAAGGAGCGTATCCAGCTCTATCGTGGTGTTGTTATCAAGATCTCTGGTCATGGTGACAAGAAGCGTTTCACAGTTCGCAAGATGTCTGGTACTGTAGGTGTTGAGCGTATCTTCCCTATCGAGTCACCAGCTATCGATTCTATCGAGGTGAACAAGCGTGGTAAGGTTCGTCGCGCTAAGTTGTATTACTTGCGTAAGCTTACTGGTAAGAAGGCTCGTATCGCTGAGAAGAAGACTGTAGCTAAGGGTGCAGAATAATTTTTCTTAGGAGACCTAATCAGAAAAAAATAAAGGGAATCCAGTCTCACGACCGGGTTCCCTTTTTTATATCTACAATCTTATACCGAAAAACAACTATCTTTACAATTCAATAAATCATGGCTGCCTACTAAACCAACCATGCTCCATTCTTTTATTTTTCGCCCGCATCATAATTCACGAGCCCATCCTCCGTGCCGTGTAAAGCACCTTGGAAATCATCCCAACTCTGGAATCCGGCGAGCAGCGCCAGCTTGTCCAAAGTCTGGCGGGAAGGCTTCTCCTTCCCTTTCAATACATCCCACATTTTGTGGAAAACATGTGCCTTGCCAACCTTCTTTTCTATGTGTTCAGCAAGGACTTTCAAATCCTGTTTCATAACAACCCTCTCATATTTACTAACTGGGAGCAAAAGTACTGAAAAAGAATGAAACAGAGTACATTTTTCCCGACTTTTTTATGTTTTGGGGTAAAAAAAATGCTTTATATCATAAAAATGCTGTTTTTTAGGGCTTTTTACGAAACAGAAGTCCAATATCTCAATCATTTTTTGTAACTTTGCGCCAAATTCCAAAATACATTTCTTAGAAGATGAAAGAATTAGCACTTAAGTACGGATGTAATCCAAATCAGAAACCTTCTCGCATCTATATGGATGACGGAAGGGAGCTTCCTATCGAAGTGATCAACGGCCGTCCTGGCTACATCAACTTCCTGGATGCCTTCAATTCCTGGCAATTGGTCAAGGAACTCAAGGCTGCTACAGGAATGCCTGCTGCCGCTAGTTTCAAACACGTTTCTCCTGCCGGTGCAGCTATCGGCTTGCCTCTGAGCGACACATTGAAGAAGATTTACTTCGTTGATGATGTCAAGTTTGAGCTCTCTCCATTGGCTTGTGCCTATGCTCGTGCGCGTGGCGCTGACCGCATGTGCTCTTATGGCGACTTTGTTGCGCTGAGCGATGTATGCGACGAGGCTACAGCCCTCCTCATCAAGCGTGAGGTGAGCGATGGTGTCATTGCTCCTGGCTATACTCCTGAGGCTATCGAGGTTCTGAAGGAAAAGCGCAAGGGTACCTACTGCGTTATCAAGATTGATCCTGACTATGTGCCAGCTCCTATCGAGCGCAAGCAGGTGTTCGGTGTTACCTTCGAACAAGGACGCAACGAGGTGAAGCTTGATGATCCTGCTCTCTTCGAGGATGTTCCTACCAAGAACAAGACTTTCACTCCTGAGGCTAAGCGCGATCTGATTATCTCGCTCATCACCCTGAAGTATACTCAGAGTAACTCTGTATGCTACGTAAAGGATGGTCAGGCTATCGGTATCGGTGCCGGCCAGCAGAGCCGTATCCACTGTACCCGTCTGGCTGGTTCTAAGGCTGATGAGTGGTGGTTGCGCCAGTGTCCTAAGGTGATGAACCTGCCTTTTAAGGAGAAGATCCGTCGTGCCGACCGCGACAATACCATCAATGTCTATATCTCCGATGAGTGGGAGGATGTATTGCAGGACGGCGTTTGGGAGCAGTTCTTTACAGAGAAGCCTGAGCCATTGACCCGCGAGGAGAAGAAGGCTTGGATTGCCCAGAACAAGGGTGTATCTGTAGGTAGTGATGCTTTCTTCCCATTCGGCGACAATATTGAGCGTGCTCATAAGAGTGGTGTTGAATACATAGCAGAAGCAGGCGGTAGTATCCGTGACGATCATGTTATTGATACCTGCGACAAGTACGGCATCGCTATGGCGTTTACTCACGTTCGCCTCTTCCATCACTAA
>JAJWOH010000065.1:12643-19724 GCA_021635485.1 Segatella copri
CGGCGCTTGCCACCATAAGGACTGATTACCTTGGCACCCGGCAAAGGATAAGCCCAGGCTGTCTTTTCTATCTTCTCCAAATCAAGCTCGAAAGTATTGGTAATGGTAAACGGATCATTAACCTCATCAGGATCGAGCGTCATTCCATCTCCTATTCCACCCTTTTTCTTGCCAGATGCCTCCTTGTCAGCCTCAGCATTTCTTCCTACAGAAGAATCCTTGCCACCGATAACCGAAGCAATGACACGGGCACCATGCTTGCGGAACTGCACGGTCTGGCGGCGCAACTTATGCAATTTCAACTCTACGAAAGTTTCCGGATTCAACCTACCGCCATTCACCATGATAGAGAAGTCGCAATAAGTTTCACCCTCCTTAGAGCCTACAATGGCAATCGTCTGTCCGGCATCCACATGCTGTCCAACCTTAACCAGGTTCTCGGCATTGTTGGCATAAACGGTTTCCAGACCGCAATCGTGGCGCACCACGATGACATTACCCATTGATTCCGACTTTCTGGAAAGTCGCACATAACCTTCGAGCATCGCCTTGACAGCATCGCCTTTAGAAGTAGAGATACGCAACACATGATTGTTCAGAAGGGTTGCTTTGCCCACAGGAAGCGGGAAGGAATATTCCTTAGCACGGAATATCTCAAAGTCTACATTAAATGCCTGACTCTGGGCAAAGAGACCGGGTGTTGCAATACTCACCTGCTGCTGTTCGGCTGCCGTGAATACATTTTTAGCGGGCATAAAACTGCTCAGCGAGAACACTATGAGTCCTGCCACAACCAATAGCCGCAATCCTTTTTTCATTCTTTTCATTATTTACTTTTTCTTTCCGATTTTCAAAATATTCTATAAACTATTAACTATAAACTATAAACTGAAAAACATCCATTTCTCCCTCTCCGTTCTTACAGAAAAGGAAAAATGGATGTTATCTTGAAAACTATCTGATACTTACCTGCTACCAGGCTTTTACTTCAACAAGATGCCAGTATAGATTCTGCCGCTCTCGATACCCAGCTTTCTGGCAGAGAAGTACTCATCGCTATGGGCAAAGGTACAGATGCCACAATCCTGGATATTCTCTTCGGCCACTCCACAATGCAGAAGAATCTGTCTGTTGCAGAGCGGAAGATTGAGATGCCATTTCAGCGGCTGCACGATATTCCCCTCAGCAGCCAGACGCTCACGCTCAACAGGATCAACCGAGAAGGCGGCATTAGGACGCTGTTCGGCAATCTCTTCCATAGGGAAAGCTGCCTGCTCGAACGCCTCGTAAACCTCATCGCCCACCTCGAAATGGTCGAACGAAATGCCCGGACCTATCACCGCCTTCAACTTCTTCGGGTCGGTATGATAGGTAAACGCCATCTCCTGAATGGTTTTATGCACGATGCGAGCCAGCGTACCACGCCAGCCGGCATGGATGGCAGCCACAGCATGATGCTCCTCATCATAAAGAAGCACAGGGATGCAATCGGCAGTAGAAACACCGATACATACACCTTTCTGGTCAGTCATCACGGCATCTACACCTTCGAGCACCATCTTGCGGATATTCTCAGGCATGGTGAGAAACTCGCCGGCAATATTGCGCACCTCTACTCCATGCACCTGATGGGGCATGATGATATGGGCTGTATCAATACCCAACTCTGTGGCAAGACGCTTGCGGTTTTCAGCCACATGTTCTGCATTGTCACCGCAAAACTCATTGATATTAAATTCGCCATAGTTGCCCTGGCTTACTCCTCCCTTGCGGGTAGTAGAGAAAGCCTTGACACCAGAAGCTACCTGATATTCTTTGATCATAACATTTATTCGTATTCGAAATCATCGAGGTCGTCAACATCCTCGATTTCATCCTCATCAATATATTCTACTACATCCTCGCCCTCTGCAGCCAGTTCCTGCTGGAAGCGAGACATATCCTTGTCACGGTGAACAAGCGTATCTTCGGCAGTAATCTCCTGAAGCTTGTTGCTCTCAGAATTGAGTTCCTTCCAGAGCACGTCCTTCAGTTCCTGGATACCCTGTCCGGTAACAGACGAGATGAAGACCACCGGAAGATCGGTAGGCAAAGTTTCCTTGAGCATTTCAATCAGTTCTTCGTCGAGCAGATCGCACTTGGTGATAGCCAGCACGCGATGCTTGTCGAGCATCTCTGGATTGAAGTTCTTCAGTTCGCCCAGCAATACTTCATATTCTTTCTTGATGTCGTCAGTATCGCCCGGAACCATGAAGAGCAGCAGAGAGTTGCGCTCAATATGGCGGAGGAATCGCAAGCCCAAACCTTTTCCTTCGCTCGCGCCCTCGATGATGCCAGGAATATCAGCCATGACAAAACTCTGGTGATCGCGATAATCTACGATACCCAGCGATGGTTCGAGCGTAGTAAACGGATAGTTTGCAATCTTAGGACGGGCACTTGATACGGCACTCAGCAAAGTTGACTTACCGGCATTAGGGAAACCTACCAGACCTACATCGGCAAGGAGCTTGAGCTCCATGATGATGGTCATCTCCTGCATAGGTTCGCCCGGCTGTGCATAGCGAGGAGCCTGGTTGGTAGAGGTACGGAACTGGAAGTTGCCCAATCCGCCACGACCGCCCTTGAGGAGCAGAACTTCCTGCCCGTCATAAGCCACATCGCATACAAACTTGCCTGTTTCGGCATTATATACCACGGTACCACAAGGCACATCGATATAAATATCCTTGCCATCGGTTCCATGACACTTATCACGGCCACCATTTCCACCATGCTCGGCAAAGAAGTGGCGCTGATACTTGAGGTGCAGCAACGTCCAGTAGTTATGGTTGCCGCGGAGATAGATGCTTCCTCCACGTCCGCCGTCGCCACCGTCAGGACCGCCGTTAGGCTGGTACTTTACGTGGCGCAGGTGCATGGAGCCCTTGCCACCCTTACCAGAGCGGCATTGTATCTTTACGTAGTCTACGAAATTGGATTCAGCCATTTATTCTTTTCTTTTTATTTATTTAATGAATAAATCTTCCCCACCATAGCGGGGAAGATTCTTTATCTTGATTACAAGTTGTCGATTACATTGCAAACACGAGCGAAGATCTCATCTACAGTACCGAGACCCTCGATGTGGTGATGAATGCCTTCCTTCTCATACCAGTCGATGAGCGGAGCAGTCTGTGTATGATAAACATTGAGACGCTTCTTGATAGTCTCCTCGTTATCATCAGAACGGCCGCTTTCCTTACCGCGGTTAATCAGGCGAGCCATCAGCTCATCCTCAGGAACAGCCAACTCAATCATCGCAGCAATCTTATGACCACGCTCAGAAAGCATCTTCTTCAGAGCCTCAGCCTGTGGAGTGGTACGTGGGAAACCGTCGAAGATTACACCAGCGTGATCCTTACCGAAGCTATCGTATACACTTGCGAGGATGTCAATCATCAACTCGTCTGGAATCAACTGACCATTGTCGATATAACCCTTAGCAGTCTTACCAAGTTCTGTACCGTTCTTGATTTCGTTACGAAGTACATCACCTGTAGAAATGTGACCGAGACCATACTTCTCGATCATCTTGTCGCTCTGTGTGCCTTTACCTGCACCTGGAGCGCCGAAAATTACGATATTTTTCATTTTTACCTTAATATATATATAAAATATTTATGTTGTGTCAGAAACTTAACTATATTTATTAACCCACTTCTGCCCCTTTGGAGACAAAAGAACTGCAAAAACAATTCCAAAGAGAACTGTTACAACGCCTAAGAAAAATAATGCATCCATTTTATGTCCTCCTATTTTTCTACAATGGTGTAGATGTCGCGGAGGTTTCTGCCTTCTTGGTCATAATCCAATCCATATCCCACGATGAAATCGTTAGGGATTTCCATAACAGCATAGTTGATATCAAGATCAACCTTCAAGTTGCCTGGTTTCACGAGGAGGGAACAAATTTCGATGCTGGCTGGGTTCATCTTCTTCAGGTCTTCAATCATGTGAGCCATGGTGAAACCGGAATCTACGATGTCCTCTACGATAACCACGTGGCGGCCTGCCAAATCCTGGTTCAAACCCATCAGGGTCTTCATGCTGCCCGTAGAGGAGGTACCCTCGTAAGAAGCATACTTCACGAATGAAATCTCGCTTGGCACGGTAATCATTCGCATCAAGTCGGCTGCAAAGATAAATGCGCCGTTCAATACTGCCAAGAACACGGGGGTCTTGCCTTCATAGTCCTTGTTCAGACGGTCTGCTACGACCTGTACTTTCTTCAGAATCTCAGCCTCAGGAATCGATGTCTTGAAGCTCTTATCCTTGATCTTTACTATGCTCATAGTCTGTTCTATAATAATATTTTCTGCAAAATTACGAAAAAAACATGAAACTTCGTGCTTTCATCAACTATTTTTTGTACTTTTGCATGAAAATAACCGTTTATCTGCATGAGTTGACAAATTATCACGACAGTTCGCGCAGATAATACTAAGATTATCAGATAATATGAAGATTTTCACAAGCGCTCAGATTCATGAGTTGGATAAATACACCATTGAGCACGAACCTATCAGTTCGCTCAACCTGATGGAACGTGCAGCCAAAGCGCTGACACGCGCCATAGAAGAGGAATGGTCTAACCGCACTCCAGTAGTTGTCTTCGCCGGTCCGGGAAATAACGGCGGCGATGCGCTTGCTGTGGCGAGAATGCTCAGCGAGGATGGATATGATGTAAGTGTATACCTCTTTAATGTACAGAACAAACTGTCGGCAGACTGTCTTGCCAACAAGAAGCGTCTGCTGGATGCAAAGAGAGTGAAATTTACTGAGATTATCACTAACCTGGACCCTCCTAAGCTCAATGCAGAAACGCTGGTGGTAGACGGACTCTTTGGTAGCGGACTCAACAAACCATTGGCTGGCGGATTCGCCGCGATGGTGAAATATATCAACCAGAGTCCTGCCAAGGTAGTAAGCATCGATATCCCTTCGGGACTGATGACCGAGGACAATTCCTATAATATCCATGCCAACATCATCCGTGCCAGTCTGACCCTTACCCTGCAGCAGAAGAAACTGTCGATGCTGATGGCGGATAACCAGCAGTACCTGGGCAGACTGCGCGTTCTCGACATCCGACTTTCCCAGGAATTCATCCAGAATACGGAGTGCCAGTGCCGCATACTCGAAGAGAACGACATCCGTCCGCTCCTGAAATCGCGCAGCGACTTTGCCCATAAAGGCAGCATGGGTAATGCGCTGCTCATAGCGGGAAGTTACGGCATGAGCGGCGCTTCGGTATTAGCCACCAAGGCTTGTCTGAGAACCGGTGCGGGCAAGGTAACAGCGCATACCCCAAAGCGGAATTATGAAATCATGCAGATTTCGGTACCTGAAGCGGTAGTGCAGATGGATGCAGAAGAAACCATATTCAGCGAACCGGTAGATACAGAGATGTTCGATGCGCTGGGCGTAGGTCCCGGATTGGGACAGAACGAGACAACAGCCATCGCCCTCATCGCCCAACTGCGCCGTGCTACCTGTCCGCTCGTCATTGATGCCGATGCGCTCAATATTCTTTCCAGCCACAGGGCGTGGATGCAGCAGTTGCCAAAGAATATCATCATGACACCTCATCCGAAGGAGTTCGACCGGCTTGCCGGCAATGCGAGCAGCAGCTGTACCGAAAGACTGATGAAGGCAAGCGAACTGGCTGAACGACTCCAGGCATACATTATATTAAAAGGACATTATTCTGCACTCTGCCACCCTGACGGAAAGATTGACTTCTGCAGTACGGGCAACAGCGGTATGGCTACAGCAGGCAGCGGTGATGTGCTGACAGGTATCATCACCGGCCTTCTGGCTAGAGGATACAAACAGGAAGATGCCTGTCGCCTGGGTATGCATCTTCATGGTCTGGCTGGCGATCTTGCTGCCAAAGATCTGGGCAAAGAGAGCCTCATCGCCAGCGACATCATCCAGTATCTTCCGAAAGCATTTCTCAGATTGGAAGAATAATTATCAAGAAAATAAGAATATCCATAAAAGTCAGGAGTTCTCGGCTTCTGACTTTTTTACTTGTTTCTGCGCATCATAGAACCTTACTTCCAAGGTTCGCCTCAAATCATCGCGACGGTCCATATTCAACTTTTTGCGGATATGGCAACGCTGGCTGGTGATATTTGATTCACTCTTATTGAGTTCTGCACAAATTTCCTTTAAAGTATGCCCCTGAAGAATCAGCTTGCATATTTCCTTTTCGCTGAACGTAAGCCCATCACAAACCTGATCCCATGCCACTCTATCCAATTCTTCATTAAACAGATGTTTAGAAGCATGGGTTATAATCTTCTCCCGGACATCAGGAGTCAGACGCTTCATCAGGCTTTCTGCTGCTTCCGGTTCATTATCCTTCAAATCGGCAAGCATATTCAACGCCTTGTTTTCAACCCGAGCCATCCGTTTCGGCTGGCGCAACCCCTTGGTTACAATACTCATATTATATACTGCCACATAAACCAGCATCATGAAACCCAGAAAAATCGTCTTCATACTGAACAGAGCTGGCATAAGCGGAGTGCTGAACAGGTATATCAGCAACATCGGTATCATACCCACCGTGATGATGGTGCAAGTCTTATACAAAGTTTGGCTCAACGCTGTAATAGCCAGGATAAAGACGACAAACAGGTTGCAGATAACGCTCAAATTATCATTAGCAAAACCGAAATTGATGCAAAATACGCTATCAAGAGCCAGTTTGGCGAACATCAGAAAGTAAAGAGAAGAAATACCTTTCACGAAAGCTATCTTCCGTTTCCAGACCAGGAACTGCAGGATGCAGAACACGAATGTATGCAAGCCACAGAGGCTTAAACCATAAGGTTCTTTCACAAGCAGAAAGAGCATAATATGATAAGGTATGATAATCAGTTCGCTTATCGTCAGAAGTAGAAAGGCGATAACGCGTCGGCGATCTACCACACCACAATATTGAGGGCATAAATGATGCTCAACCCTCACAATCAGGTTTACAATGTCACTCTTCAGTTTCATTTCGTTTTGGTTATTTTCTTAAATCTTA
>JAJWOH010000213.1:0-3292 GCA_021635485.1 Segatella copri
ACCACTACCTCGCTGCCCCTGACCATCGCCTTCTTCACCCGGTCGAAGAGCTGGAGGAAGCGTTCCTGACTCTTGAGAACGAACCCGGGAGCATGAGCCTCGCCGATGAGGATGCCACCCTGGCGCAGACGGAACGGACCATTGCCCGGCTGCATCATGGGACAAGGAAGGGCATAAAGCTCTTCCAGACACCCGAACTCATGACTCTTGCGCTCCATGCGGCAAAGCTTGCAGGTTTCGGGGAGAGGAAGAGAGGAAGAAGAATCATCCCTTATCGGTTCGAGGAAAAGCATCTGGCGGGCGAAGCATTTGCATTTAGCCACCATGATGTGATATTCACCCGACTCCAGACAGCCACCCTCGCGCTCCATCGTATCACAAATGTACTGATGACCTACAACGATACCCTGGCGATTAACTACTTCCTGACTAAGGCGACCAACAATGGCGCCATGATCTCTACGAAAACGATTTAAAAACAACTTCATCATAATACGCAACAACTTAAAAACAACAATAGAAAAACATTTGAAATTCACATTCACTTTCACATTTTCTGAACGTAAAACGACTGGTAATAATCAGACAAATCCTTGCAACCTTCCGGCAACTGGTGGTACACCAGCTGAGGAAACATTTCCTTCAGTTTCATATAAAGACCGATGCCCGGTTTGTCCTGATCAGGCCACATGTGAAGATTCCTTCCCGCTAAAAGATTGCGACATTCTTCATTACAAAGCGTAGCACTCGGGATGGCTATTGCCTTGTAACCCATAGACATAGCACTCCAGCAGTCGGTACATCCCTCGGTAATAACCAATGGCTCTTTTTCTGTCACCTGCGGCAAGATCTGCATCCCATATACCATCGGCTTGCTACCTGGTGCAAACTTAAACCGCGGTTTTTCTTCAGCCTTATCTCCCAGATATCTGCTCTGAACCGTCAGCAGATTGCCATGAACGTCATAATAGGGAATCAACAGGGAAGGACCATCAAAAAACTTTCCACCAAAACGATAGCCAGCAATGGAGAAATCTGTGCTCACCACTCTACACCAATAGATATATTCCGGGCGCAACTTTCTCTGATAGAACAGGAAATCCTTGGCTTTATCTGTCAGTTTCTTACCCATGAGCATACGCATCAGATAATCTACGTCAGGCTTATGCTGAAACTCGCCTCTGAGATTGAGTCTGTCCGTATCACATTCAGATTTTCTATGCTCAGCAACAGCTTTATCCCGATGAAGCACCTCCTTACGGTTTCCCGCAGAATGATTACCGGCGCTGATATTGAATCTTCTGCACAGCCATTGGCAAGCCTCCGAAAAAGAGAGATTCTCCCGTTTCATCACCAGGTCGATATTATCTCCACCCCACCCGCATGCAAAGCAATGACAAGTGTTGGTGGAAGTCCAGAAATGCAAACTCGGATGGGTATCATTATGACTGATACAAAGGGCATTATGATACCGCAAACCCATTCCCAATTCATCAGCAACCTCCAGGATGCTGATAGCTCTAAGTTTAGAGAGCGTATTTGAATCAATATATTCTGCCATCTTCTAATTGTCTTTTTTAATATTACCATCACCAATAGTGCCTTTCTGCTGCGTCTTTCTAAGCACCTTTCTATCCTCGCCCTTTGCTGGTTTTTCGAGCCATCCCCATCTGCGCCAGTTGCACACCATGTTACGGGCAGGCGTCTTGAGCTCCTTCTGCTTCAGAAATTCCTCCAGGAACTGATAAGAGAATTCCTGCGGCAACTCGCTGAAATAGTCTACAGTATGATAAGGCTCTCCTTCGCCCTCGGCAGAAATCTGCTCGAAAGCCTTGCCCCACCGCTGCAACATATTCTGCAAGATGCGGTCGGCACAAGCCAGATAGGTCTGCCTAACCAGTTTCCGGATTTCCTTCTCGCTCTTCTTCCCTTCCACTTTGTAAAGCACTTGCATGAGGGCAGCGATGCGGAAGGCTGAAACCGAACTGCGCTTGTAGAAAACATCCATCGACTTGGACATGGTTTTCACCACCTGCTGGCGGCAGTCGTTACACCATTTTACCACCGTCTTGTAGAGCCAGCTCATATCTTCCTCTATCTCCTGATGGAATTTTCCATCTTCCTCGTAGCACAACCCGAAGAGCTTGTCCAATGTATTCTCCAGCTCATTACGCTGCATATCGGTCAACGCCTGAAACTGTGGCGGATTGTCGCCCAGATGACTGATGAGCGGGCATAAGATGGTTCGGGTTACAGCACCGCCCTCAATGGCAGCCTTGTTCATATATCTGCTCACCGCACTCTGGGTGCCGCAGAAAACGAACGACAGCAGGGCATCTACCATGGCACTATAGCTGGATTCGCTCATGAAATCCTGACCATAGACGCTGCCCAGATCGTAAGCTGTCTTGATAACCTGCGAGAGGTCGGCAAACTGGCGCTTGGCAGAATGCACGATGGCAGAAATCTCATCAGCAAATTCGAAGAGCGTCTTCGGAGCACCATAAAGTTTGACGGCAGCATCGCATCGCTTGATAAACATGGTGAGCGATACGGTTTCAGGCAGGATGGTGATGTCGGTCTTCGGTTCGGGTGGCAGCTTGCCGTCCTTCTTTCCCTGGCGTCGCTTCAGGGCAGCATACTCCTGCTCCTTGGCTCTCATTTCGCTGTCGCGCTCGATGAAAGGTTTCATCAGGGTACGCATGATGTATCTGGCAAACGATTTTCCGCTCGACTGCTCGCCCTCTACGATGACCTGCAACACGATGGCCGATTTTTCTCCCTGATTATCATACACATACTGTATTCTGACACGTGTAAGATAAACGCTGAGCATGGCTGCAGCCACCACCAGCGTAGGATACTTGAGGTCAGAAGGCGAAGTGATCATCCATTCTCTGATGCCCGACGGATAATCCTTATCGGCAATCAGGTGATGCATGGGCATCTCTTCATTCTCTTCAGCCTGTTCAGCCAGCGTTTTTCCTATCAACCCAGATGATACCTTGTTATTGATTCCGCCCTTGGTATCCTCAGGCTTTGCCACTGGATTAGTCCGAGACGCTTCCTGTGGAGGTATTTTCTTTACTTTTTCCATAATCAACAAATACTGATTTTTTCTGAATGCAAAAGTAAGGAAAAAAAGTCTCCCCGGCAATAGGCGTCCTGCCGGTTCGCCTCCTACTAAGCCTCATCGCCGGCAACTAAGCCTTCCGCTAAGCCTCCAGCTCATCTGAAGGCATAAAAAAAGCACTTTCTGCTTGCAAACGAAGCAAAAAGTGCTGATACTGTA